>NZ_JBPGXO010000005.1:0-125858 GCF_056755555.1 Luteibacter sp. SVR4-7G
GGATTGCCGTGGCCGACGGGCGGACGGTTCATGACGAAGTCGCCTTCGGAGCCGTTCTTTCCGCGGATGTCCTGGATGACGCGTATATAGCCGTCCTGCACGATGATGTCGGCAGGATTGTCGTAACCGCGCAACGCGGGGCCGAGGTGCGGGCTGTCCGAGCGGTGCCCCATCCCGTCCGCGCCATAAGGCGTTCGGGTAAGGAGCATGCCGGCGCGCTTCGCGCCCTTGGGCACCAGGATCACCGTATGCAGCTTCACGCCGTCGCGCATCGGAATGTCGACGGTGCGCCGTTCGAAATCGAAACCGGGATTCGCCGGCGTGAAGCGTGCCGGAATCTCGCTGGGAAGTTCCTTGTAGGTTTTCTCGCCACCAGTCGCCGGGGTCGCGAGGACCCCGGCGGCGAGTGCGGCGATACCCAGTCGCAGCAGTGTTTTCATGACGTCTCCGTCAGAAGTCGTAGGTAACGCCGAAACGGGCGTAGCGGGGCGGCGTGTAGCTGTTGACCTGCCCGTAGCCGTCGTTGACGGAACCGCTGCTGCCGGACACCGGGTTGGTCGATTCCGGGCGCTGCTGGTTCAGCACGTTGAACACCGACACGTTGAAGGCCAGCTTGCGGTCGGCCCAGAGCGGACGGTATTCAACGTTCAGGTCGAGCAGCTCTTCCCAGGGCTGGCGGCCCTTTGCGCCGTAGGCGGAGGGTTCGCCGAAGCAGAAGTGGTAGTAGCTACCGTAGCCGGACGGATCGCTTTCATCGGCGCCGTAGCGGCCGAGACAGGACTTAGGCGTTCCCGACTGCACCGTGAGGTTGGCCGAGACCATCCACTCCGGGGCGATTTGGTACGAGCCGTAGAGCTTCAGCTGGTGCTTGCGGTCGTTGGCCAGGTAGCCGTTGGCGTAGTCCATCAGCGTCGCGTAATCCCAGTCGCGCGTGGCCGCCACCGAGCCCTGGTTCACGTCCGAACGCACCTGACCCTCGGTGTTGCCGTAGCTGCGCGAGAACAGGTAGTCGACCTTGGCCGACCACGTGCCGTCGAACGGATGCGACAGGTAAAGATCCAGGCCGTAGTAGTTGCGCTTCAGGTGGCTGAAGCCGAAGTCGGCATTGGTGACCGTGACGTCGTAGTAGCCGCCGCCGTCCTTCGCCAGTTCGTAGACGTTCGCCCGGCCCGGATTCGACAGGTAGCAGCTGCCGATCGTCAGTGCGTCGATGTCGGCACCCTGCGCGGCGGCGGCGCGGCTGATGGCGCCGTTATCGCACACGTCGTCCAGCGCGTTGCGAAGCTTGCGCACGGTGGCCTTCGCACCCCACACCCAGTCGGCATTCAATTGCTGGTCCATGCCGAGGATGAACTCGTCCTGGTACTCCGACTTGATGTTCTTGGCACTGACGGTGCGCGGATCCGGTGCCTGGCCGTATTCGCCGTTCGGCGACACGCCGCCACCCGTCTGCGACGCGATGTAGGTGATGCCGGTGGGCAAGCCGTTCGCGCCGATGCCGGTATACGTGAAGTACTGGTTCACCGCGAGCGAACCGGCGGAGGTGCGCAGCGCCACCGACGCCGGCATGGCGAGGAAGTAACGGCCGGCGTTGCCGTAGATCTTCATCGTGGAGTCGCCGTTCACGTCCCAGCTGAAGCCGAGGCGCGGCGCCCACTGGGGACGGGTCAGCTTGAGGTACGGCTGGCCCGCCGGGTTGTAGTTGGTGAACTGGTCGTTGCGCAGGCCGAGCGAGAGCAGCAGGCGGTCGGTCACCTGCCAGTCGTCCATGACGTACTGCGCGCGCTGCTTCACGCGTACCGACGCCAGCGTGTTGTAGTGGCGGTAGTAGGCAAAGTAGCCCTGTTCACCACCAGGGTAGTCGCCCGGCTTGCCGACGAACGGGTTGTCGCTGATGTTGAGGTTGGGATCCTGCTTGCCGTACCAGAGTTCGTAACCGTCGCCGCCGATGGTCGTGCCGTCGTCGATGTCGTGGGAATCCTGGTTGTCGATGCCGGCGGTGATCGAGTGGCTGCCGATCTTGTAATTGAGGTCGACGCGCAGGTTCCGGTTGGTCGATTCATGATCGGGGTTGTCGACGGTGTCCAGCGTCTGCCCGTTGGTGATGGGGTGGCCGCCGTTGAGGGCGGGATTCTGCTGGTTCACGCCGCCGATGAAGGGCCCGGTGACACCGGTGAACGGCGGCTCGTTGTAGTAGGTGAGCTTGGACTTGCCGTAAAGGGCGGTGAGGGTCAGGTCGTCGGTGATGTAGCTGGTGTACTTGGCGACGTACATCGTCGCCTTGGTCTTGTACGTGTAATCGGTGCCGGCGTAGTCACCGATGGTCTGGTCGGTATAGTTGTACGCGTATTTGTTGCCGTTGCTGCGGTGGGTCTGGTTGACGCCGGTAAGCTCGAGGATGTTGCTGTCGTTGATGTTCCAGTCGAGTTTGCCGTACCACTTCGGATCCTTGTACGTGTACCGCGTGTCGTAGGCGTGGTTCACATCGCCGATGGTGTTGCCCTTGCTGCGTTCCATTTCCACCGCGGCGAAGGCATACAGCTTGTCCTTGATCAGCGGGCCGCCGGCGTACGCGCTCACGGTGGTGCTCCACTCGTGATTGTCGTCGTTGCGCTGGAAGGTGGAGCCCGGCGGATTCGGGTTGCCGTGGCCGTAGCTGATGTTACGCGCGCTGGCGCGGGCGAAGTCGGGCTCCCACAGTACCTGTGCGCCGAAATGCCAGTCGTTCGTGCCGCGCTTGCCCACCTGGCTGATCACGCCGCCGTCGGAACGGCCGTACATCGCCGAGTAGCCGCCGCTCAGCACTTCCTGCTGGTCCACGGCGCCGTAAGGAAGAGTGATGCCGCCGAAGCCGCTGAGCGGATCGGTCGTGTTCATCCCGTTGATGTAGTAGGCGTTCTCGGAGACGGACGAACCGGCGAAGCTCACCAGCGTATTGCCGAACGCGCCCTTGAAGCCGCGGGCGCCCGGCGAGGCGCCCGGTGCCAGCAGGGCCACGGCTTCGGCCGTGCGGGCCAGCGGCAGGCGCGCCATGTCGGCGGCGGTGATGACGGTGCTGGACGCGACAGTGGCGACGTCGATCTTGGGCAGACTTGTGGCCGAGACCGTCACGCCTTCGAGCTGCTGGGCGTCGCCCGAGGGCGCGGCGCCCGGGAAGGAGACGTCGGTGGCCGCGCCGACGCGCAGCGTGACGTTGTCACGCGTGTCCACGACGTTGCCGTTGGACTTCAGCGAGACCTTGTAGGTCGCAAGCGGCAGCGATTCGACCGCGTAGCGGCCACGCGCATCGACGGGCACTTCGCGCACCAGGCCGTTGCTGCCTTCGACCAGCACGGATGCGCCGGCCGTGGCGGGTGCCTGGCCGGCGATGCGGCCGGTGGTGGCCTGGCCGAACGCCGCGCCGGACAGGGAGGCCGCGACGGCGGCGCACAGGAGGGTACGTCGGAGGTAAAGGCGGGAACTCATGGGATGCTCCGGGGAAGGCTTTGGTGAGTGGCAGGGAGATTTCAAACGATTGAAAACGAGGATGGATGCAGGCCTTCCTGGCACGGTGTTGTTTCAGGCGTATGCGATGTCGCCCACGGCCTTACGAATGGCGGCGATCGCGCGGGACTGCTCCGAGCGGCGGTCGGTAACGAGCGCGTCGATGCGGTCCGCGGGACACCAGGCGACGCGGCTGCGTACGCCGATCTTGGAATGGTCGGCCGCGATCACGATGCGGCGCGCGTTCGCGCACATCGCCCTGGCGACCTCTGCTTCTTCCATTTCGAAACTGCTGGCGCCGGCCTTGGCGTCGATCCCCACCGGGGAAAGGATGGCAAGGTGGGGCTGGTAGCGGCCGATCTCGGCGACGGTGGCGGCGCCCTGGGTGCACCCCGTCTGCGCGTTGAAGCGCCCGCCGAGCAGGTGCACGTCGTTGCCGGAACGCGCCGCGAAACGCGCGGCCACGTCGACCGCATTGGTGACGATGGTGAGGCCGCTGCGCGTGGCCAGCGCCTCGGCCACCAGGTTCATCGTGCTGCCCGCATCCATGAAGATGGTCTGCCCGCTTTCGACCAGCGCGGCCACTTTTTTCGCGATGGCGCGCTTCTCGCGCACGCGGGTGGCGTGGCGAACGTCGATCGGCGGCTCGTCGCCGGTAAGTACCGCGCCACCGTGCACGCGGCGGATCTCGCCACGCTCGGCAAGTTCGACGAGGTCGCGGCGGATCGTTTCGCGCGATACGCCAAGCTCGGTGACAATACGTTCCACCGATACCTGGCCGCTGGTGCGGAGCAGGTCGCGGATCCGGGAGTGCCGTTCTTCATGCCACATGGCGTCGTTCCTTGAGGACGTGGAGGAGGAGGCGCATCGCGCCCAGCGCCAGCGCGCCGGCGAGCACGACGCACATCGCATAGGCGGCGGCTTGCGCGAGGAAGCCATTTTCGTCGAGGCGCATCACGGTGACCGAGGCAAGGCCGAGGTCGGGCGTGACCAGGAAGATCACGCCGGACAGCGTCACCATGGAGCGCATGAACAGGTAGAAGAAGGTGGAAATCGCCGCCGGCGCGGCGAAGGGCAGCACCGCGTCGCGCAGGACGTGACCGGTGCCGCCTCCGGACACGGCGACGGCATCGTCCAGGGCTTCCGGCACCTGGCGCATGCCCGTCTGCATCGCGAGGAAGGATTGCGCGTGGTAGTGGTACAGGCTGCAGAAGGCGACGATCGCGACGCTGCCGTAGAACCACCCGGAAAGGACACCGCGGTCGAAGGCGAGTACATAGCCGAGGCCGAGCACCATGCCAGGTACGGCGGCAGGCAGGGACGCGAGGAACTGCACCGGGCGCGCGACGGCCCGTGGCGCGCGGCGCAGCCCGGCCGCCAGGACGAAGACGAGGATCGAGCCCGCGCAGGCGGCGAGCAGGGACATGCCGAGCGAGGTCGCGACGGGGCCGTAGCCTTCGGGCATGTCGATGTAGTTCGCCAGCGTGAGCGAGCGGTCGTACGGCCACAGCTTCACGACGCTGACATAGGCGACGGTGGCCACCACGGCGAGCAGCGGCAGCAAGGACGCGATGCTCAGGATGCCGAGCGTGACGTCGCGTCCGGCATGCGCCACTGGCACGAGCATGCGCCCCGGCATCGCGTCGCCGCTGTCCTGGCGCCGCCGCGCGATGCGGCCGAGCCATACCGACAGCAGCGCCGGGGCGAGCAGCAGCATGCCCAGGGTCGCGCCCATGGCGAAGTCGAGCTGGCCGACCACTTCGCTGTAGATCTCCATCGCCAGTACGCGGTAGTTCCCGCCCACGATCACCGCGCTGCCGAAGTCGGTGAGCGTTTCGGTGAAGACGAGGAAGGCGGCGGCGAGCAGGGCGAAGCGCAGGCGTGGCAGCGTCACGTCGAGGAACTGCTGCCATGGCGTGGCGCCCATGGAAGCGGCGGCATCGTAGTGGCGCACCGGCGTGCGCGCGAGCGCCGCCGACACAATGATCACCACCTGCGGCAGGCCGTACAGCGTATTCGCGACGAGCAGGCCCCAGAATCCGTAGATATCGGTAGGCAGGCCAGTGAGCCGGTGGACGAGCCCGTTGCGGCCGAACAGGCACACCAGGCCCAGGCCCAGGACGAGCGAGGGCGCGAGCATCGGCAGGAGCAGGGTGCCGCGGATCAGCGCTTTCCCCGGCAGGCGGGAACGATGCAGCGCCATGGCGAGGGCGAGGCCTGACGGCACGCAGCAGGCGGTGGTGGCGACGCCGATCGCGAGGCTGTGCAGGGCGGCCCGCGGAAGGCCCGGATCGTCGAACAGGCGCAGGTAATTGGCGGCCGTGAGCGCGCCGTGGGCATCGGTCACGCTGCGCCAGAGCAGGGTGGCGAGGGGATGCACGAAGAACAGCAGCAGGCCGAGCACCGGCAAGGCCAGCAGCGGCACGCTCGCCATGCGGCCTGCGGAAGTCATGCGCACACCCACGCGCCGCGCAACGCGTCGACGGAAACCGGCTCGCCGCGCGCGAGGCTGCTGTTGCCCGGCAGTTCCACGAGCAGCTTGCGTCCGCGCCAGGCCAGCGTCACGCGCGCGAGGTTGCCCAGGAACACCGTGTCTTCGACCACGGCTTCACCGCGGGGGTCGCCCTGGATCACCACGTCTTCCGGACGAAGGCAGAGCTCGTACGCCGTTTCGCCACCGGGCGGGCGGCGCTCGAGGAAACCGGGCATGGTGTCGCGCACGAAGGACGTGGGCAGCAGGTTGGCCCGGCCGATGAATTCGGCGACGAAGCGCGAGCGCGGACGCTCGTAGAGATCGCGTGGCGTGCCGGTCTGTTCGATCCGTCCATGATTCATGCAGACCACGGTGTCGGCCATCGCGAGCGCTTCTTCCTGGTCGTGGGTCACCATGATGGTCGGGATGCCCAGCGCACGCTGCAGGGCGCGGATCTCGCTGCGCAGCTGTCCGCGGATGGCGGGGTCGAGCGCGGAAAGCGGCTCGTCGAGCAGCAGCATCGCGGGCTCGGTGGCGAGCGCACGGGCCAGCGCCACGCGCTGCTGCTGTCCGCCCGACAATTCGTCCGGAAAGCGCGAACCGAGCCCGCCGAGGCCGACCCGCTCGAGCAGTTCGCTGCTGCGCGCGGCGATCTTCGCCGGCGGATCGCGGCGCAGGCGCATCGGGTAGCCCACGTTGGCGGCGGCGGTCATGTCCGGAAAGAGCGAGTACGCCTGGAACACGAGGCCCATGCGCCGCTCGCGCGCGGGCAGGGCAGTGATGTCGCGCCCGCCGAGGGTGATGCGGCCCGCATCGGGTGTCGTCAGCCCGGCGACGATGCGCAGCAGCGTGGTCTTTCCGCAGCCACTCGGGCCGAGCAGGCAGACGAATTCGTTTTCGCGCGCGCCGAACGACACCTGGTCGAGCACCTTGTGCCCGTCCCATGCCTTTGCGATGCCGTCGATCCGCAGATGCATACCCCAAAACTCCCCATGGCCGCGCGTTAGCGCGTCAGCCGCTTGTACCTGGCGATGAGTGCCGCGCGCTCGCGCGCGGCCGTGGCGAAGTCGCGCGCGGGGAGCGTCGCGACAAGGTCGGCGGGCAGCCCTTCCCGTTGTTGTTCCTCGCTCGGCACGCTGCCCGGTGCGGCGACGATTTCCTTGTAGCCGCGATACAGCGCGGCGGCTTCGGGCGAGGCGGTCCATTCGAGGAAGCGCCGGGCGTCTTCGCCGTGCGGCGATCCCTGCATCAGGGCCGAGGCTTCCAGCTCGTACCCCTTCACGCCTTCCGGTATCACCATCGTCACCGGGTAGCCCTGGCGGATCGACTGCATGGCCGAGAAGGCGAAGGAAATCCCGATCGGAAATTCGCCGATGCGCGCGAGCTTGCAGGGCGCGGAACCGGACAGCGTCACCTGGCCGATATTGCGCGCGATGCCGAGCACCGTATCCATGCCGGCCTCGTCGCGTCCCGCGTCGGAAAGCGACGAGATCAGCATGTAGCCGGTGCCGGACGAGGACGGGTCGGGCATCGCGATCTGGCCGCGATAGCCCGGCGACGCGAGGTCCCGCCAGCTGCGCGGCATCGGCAGCCCCCGCTCGGCCAGCGCTTCGCGATTCACGCACAGCGCGGCGAGGAACCCGGTCGGCGCGAACCAGCGCCCGTCAGGGGCACGGAAGGCCGCGGGCATCCGGTCGATGTTTTTGCCATGGACGGGTGCCAGCAGCGCGGCGATGCGCGGATTGAGCATGTCCGTGACGGCCATGCCCCAGATGACGTCGTTGCGCGGCTGGGCCGATTCGGCCAGCAGGCGTGCGGCGAGGTCGCCGCTGGACAGGCGAAGCACGCGGATGTCGATGCCGGGCAGGGCCCTCTTTGCGGCATCGAGGTACGTCGCGATCTCGTCGCTTTCGAGCGCGGCGTACACCGTGACGGTCCCGGCATGCGCCATACCGGCCATGGCCAGCAGCAGGGTCACGCTCGCGATGTGTCGATATGGGCGCATGCCGTCTCTGGGGGTCACACCCCGTGTGGCGTTTTGGGTATATTTGCAAACCTGTGGCGTACGCGTCCATCGGAATATTTCCGTTTTTGTCATCACCGCGAAACGTGCGAACGCTAGCCCGCCCGCTTCGACGAACCAGGAGTGCCGTTGATGCAATCGTTGTCCGCCGCCGAGCGGAAGCAGTTCGAAGCCTTCGCCACGGGGATCGCAGACAACGCGCGGGCGCTCTCGCTGCCGCGCTTTCGCCGCCCCGTCGACGTCTCCCACAAGGGGGACATGAGCCCGGTGACGGCGGTGGACCGGGGCGTGGAATCGATGCTGCGCGAACGCATCGAGCACGCATGGCCCGCGCATGGCCTGCTCGGCGAGGAATACGGCGCCACGCGCGTGGATGCGGAATTCGTCTGGTCCATTGATCCCATCGACGGCACGCGCAGTTTCATCTCCGGCTGGCCGTTGTGGGGCACGCTGATCGCGCTGCTGCACCACGGGCATCCCGTGCTGGGCGTGCTCGACATGCCTGCACTCGACGAGCGCTGGATCGGGCACGTTGGCGCGGGCACCGTCATGAACGGAAGATCGTGCCGCACGAGCGCGTGCGATGCGATCGCGTCGGCGACCGTCTACACCACTACGCCGGACATGTTCACGCCCGACGAGTGGGCGCGCTTCGACCGCACCAGCCGCGAGGCGTACACGCGCCGCTTCGGCGGCGACTGCTACGGTTACGGCATGCTGGCATCCGGCCATATCGACGCCGTGGTCGAAGCCAACCTCATGCCTTACGATTACCTGGCCATCGCGCCGGTGGTGGAAGCAGCGGGCGGCGTCGTGACCGACTGGGAAGGGCGGCCGTTGAACCTGGGCAGCGGCTCGCGCGTCGTCGCGGCCGCGACACCCGCCCTGCATGCCGCGCTGATCGAATCGCTCGCGAGGGACTGAAACCGACGTGTTTTCCCGCGACCGCCGCCGTTTCCTCCACTCTGCCGGCGCCACCGTCGCCGCCTCGCTGATCGCGCAGGGTTTTCCCGCAGCGATCGCGAAAGCGCTGGCGACGCCGCCGGATCGCCGCAGCGGCACGATCGCCGATGTGGAACACGTGGTCGTGCTCATGCAGGAGAACCGGTCTTTCGACCACTATTTCGGCAGCCTGCGCGGCGTGCGCGGCTTCGCCGACCCGCGCGTGCTCGAGCTCGGCAACGGCGATCCCGTCTGGCGCCAGCCGCTTAGCGCAGCACGGACCCAATTCTGGAAATCGCGAGGCCTGGGCGACGATGTCGCCTGGGTCTATCCGTTCCATCTCGACACCCGTGCCTCCGGCGACCACCACGAAGGCACCGACCATGGCTGGAGCAGCGGTCACGGCGCGTGGAACCTGGGCAGGAACGACCGCTGGATCGAGCAGAAGCAGGACGTGCTCACCATGGCCTACCTGCGCCGCGAGGACGCCGCGTTCCACTACGCGCTGGCCGACGCGTTCACCGTATGCGATGCGTACCATGCCTCGGCACTGGCGGACACGGCGATCAACCGTGTCTATCTATGGAGCGGCACGGCGGACCCCTCCGGCCGTCTCGGCACGAAGGACAACGGCCCCGGCACGGAAGAACGCCCCGCGACCAACGGCTATACCTGGACGACCTATCCCGAGCGGCTGGAGAAGGCCGGCGTCAGCTGGCGCGTCTACCAGGGCGGCACCGGCGAACCAGGCTCGCCTACCGACAATTACACCGACAACTCGCTCGAATTCTTCGCGGCCTACCAGGTCAGGGAGGGCGCGGACCCCGCGGGTCCGTTGGTGCGGAACGGCGTTTCCACGCATACGCTGCGCGATCTGCGCGAGGACGTCCTGCGCGACCGCCTGCCGCAGGTCACCTGGATCGTCGCCCCTTACATGTACAGCGAGCACCCGAAAGCCTCGCCCGCCGACGGCGCGTATTACATCCGCAAGGTCATCGAGGCGCTCACCGCGAACCCGAAGGTCTGGAGCCGCACCGTCCTGTTCCTCAACTATGACGAGAACGACGGCTTCTTCGATCACGTGGTGCCGCCCGCGCCGCCCTTGTCGAGCGGCGAGGACGGCGAGGGCATGCTGTCGCGGGAGCTCGTTGGCAGTCTCCGTGACGAGATCATGGATCTCGACCGGCATCCGCGCATCGCGGCGCCCGTCGTTCCCGGCAGCGACCCCGGTGGGTTGCAGCCGATCGGCCTCGGCAATCGCGTACCGATGATTGTGGTATCGCCCTGGACGCGCGGCGGATGGGTCTGCTCGGAGACCTTCGATCACACCTCCGTGCTGCGCTTCCTCGAGAAACGCTTCGGCGTGGAGGAACCGAACATCAGCGCGTGGCGCCGCGCGGTCTGCGGCGACCTCACCAGCGCGTTCGATTTCGCCGGCAAGACCGACACGGCGATGCCGGCGCCGGGCGTGCCGGCGGGTTCGGACGGCAAAACGCCGATCCTGGTTCCCCGCGAGCAGTCGATGCCGCGGCAGGAGCCGGGCACGCGCCCGGCCCGGCCGCTCGGATACGCCTGGTCGGTCCGCCACCGGCTGGCCGAAGGCGCCAGCCACGTCGCCTTCGATAACCAGGGCAGGCTCGGCGCCGCCTTCCTCGTTTACGACGGTCTCCACCGCGACGCCCCGCCGCGCCGGTACGCGGTATCGGCGGGCGACACCATCGAGGATCGCTGGCAACTGGCGGCGACAGGCGACGGATACGATCGTCGTATCCATGGACCGAACGGTTATTTCTGTGCGCTCCGGGGCTTCGCGGACGACACGTTCGAGGCCGAAGTCCGTGGCGTGGCCGGTCAGCGACGCGTCGAAGTCGTGTTGTCCAACCGGGGCGCGCAAGTCGTGTCGTGTCGCGTCTCCAATGCCTACGTCGATTCCTCCACGCAGGAGGCCGATGTCCCGGCGGCCGGCCGCAAGACCATGGTTTTCGACTTGACGGACAGTGCAGGCTGGTACGACCTGTCGATCGCCCTACTGTCGACGCCTCGCTATCTTCGTCGCTACGCGGGTCATCACGAAGATGGCAGGGCTGCGACCAGCGATCCGGGCGTTGGCGCGAAGGCAGGTAGGTAGGGCCTGTTCACACTGTTCGCATAGCCCGCGTTGTCATGGAGTGGCTGTCAGGTGGCAGTGCGTGGCGCCGGCTTGGCTGGCTGCCAAGCCAAGCCGCGCGCTGCCGCATGACGGCCACTCCATGACAACCCGAAGGGCCGGGCCTGTTTGCTCGCCAGGCCGCGTCATCACTCAGTCGTGTACCGACGTACACTCCTTCGTTCTTCCTTGCCTGGCGAGCAAACAGATCCCGGCGCGGGCCATGCGAACAGTGTGAACAGGCCCTAGTAGGCGACGCCACCTACCGTCGTGCCTGCGCAGGCAGGCACCCAGCGGCTCGTTCCTGCCGTCGCTGGGACGACGGGATGTGACGGGGTCATCGGGCGCCCGGACGGCTATACTCACGGGCCAGCCCCATCGAAATCCCCCTCCGTGACCAGCGAACTGTCCTCCATCATCGATTTCATCCGCTATGGTGCGAGCCGCTTCTCGGCCGCCGGCCTCACCTTCGGGCACAGCCACGACAATCCGATCGACGAGGCCACCCACCTGGTTCTGGCCGCGTTGCACCTGCCGCCCGACCTGCCGCCCGCCTACGGCGCCGGCAAGCTCGTGGCCGCCGAGCGCGACTCCGTGCTGGCCCTGATCGAGAAGCGCATCGCCGAGCGCGTGCCCGTGGCCTATCTCGTGGGCGAAACCTGGTTCGCCGGGCTGAAGTTCAAGAGCGACCGCCGCGCGCTCGTGCCGCGCTCGCCCATCGCCGAACTCATCGAAAGCCGTTTCACCCCCTGGCTGGACGACCGCCGGGTGGAGCGGGCGTTGGACCTGTGCACCGGTTCGGGCTGCATCGGCATCGCCATGGCCGAGTACAACCCGGACTGGCAGGTGGACCTCGTCGACGTGAGCGACGACGCCCTCGCGCTGGCAAACGAGAACATCGTGTTCCAGCACGTGGAAGACCGCGTGCGCGCAGTGAAGTCGGACCTCTTCGCCGGCGTGAAGGGCGAGGTCTACGACCTCATCGTCTCCAACCCGCCCTACGTCACCAACGCCGAATACGCGGCCATGCCGGCCGAATACAGCCATGAACCGGTCCTCGGCCTGACCTCCGGGGATGATGGACTGGACATCACACTGCGCATCCTCGACGAGGCGGCCGACCATCTCAGCGAAGACGGCCTGCTTATCGTGGAAGTAGGCGACAGCGAGCATGCGCTGGTCGAGCTCCTGCCGCGCGTGCCCTTCGTCTGGCTCGAGTTCAAGGTGGGGCCGATGGGCATCTTCGCGCTGGAACGGCGCGACCTCGTAGAGCACGCCGCGGATATCGCAGCCGCGCGCGCCGCAAGAAACTGACCCCGGAAACCTCGTGTCCTCCAATACGTTCGGCAAGCTCCTCTCCGTCACCACCTTCGGCGAAAGCCACGGCCCGGCGATCGGGTGCGTGGTGGACGGTTGCCCGCCGGGCCTGCCGCTCGATGCCGGCGAGTTCCGCGCCGACCTGGAGCGGCGCGCCACCGGGCGCTCGCGGCATACCTCGCAGCGCCGCGAGGCGGACGAGGTCGAGATACTCTCGGGTGTCTACGAAGGCGTCACCACCGGTACGCCGATCGCCCTGCTGATCCGCAACACCGATGCCCGCTCGAAGGATTACGGGAATATCCTCGACACCTTCCGCCCCGGGCACGCCGACTACACCTATTGGCAGAAGTACGGCGTGCGCGATCCACGTGGCGGCGGCCGCTCCTCGGCCCGCGAAACCACCATGCGCGTCGCCGCCGGCGTCATCGCGAAGAAGTGGCTGGCCGGGCGCTACGGGGTAACCGTGCACGGACATGTGGCCCAGATCGGCGAAATCGTGCCGCGCGGTTTCGATGCCGGGGCGGTCGAAGCGAATCCCTTCTTCTGGCCGGATGCCGCGCAGGTTCCCGAACTCGAATCCTATATGGACGCGCTGCGCAAGTCGGGCGATTCGGTCGGGGCGAAGGTCACCGTCGTCGCCGACGGCGTGCCGGCCGGTTGGGGCGAACCCATCTACGGCAAGCTCGACGGCGAACTCGCCGCGGCCATGATGTCGATCAATGCCGTGAAGGGCGTGGAGATCGGCGATGGCTTCGCCGCCGTGGCCCAGCGCGGTACGCAGCACCGCGACGAGATGACCGCCGCCGGTTTCCTCTCCAACCATGCCGGAGGCATCCTCGGCGGCATCGCCTCGGGCCAGCCTGTCGTGGTGTCGATGGCGTTCAAGCCGACCTCCAGCATCCTCGTCCCCGGGCGCAGCGTCGACCGGGCAGGGGAGGCCACCGAGGTGGTGACGAAGGGCCGCCACGATCCCTGCGTGGGCATCCGCGCCGTGCCCATCGCCGAGGCCATGCTGGCCCTCGTGCTGATGGACCAGGCGCTGCGCCATCGCGCCCAGTGCGGCGACGTGGGCGCGGTACCGCCGCGCATCCCCGGCACGTTCGAAGGTTGAGGCGATGAGCAAGCCCAAGATCTGGGTCTCGCGTCCGTTCTTCCCGGACATCGTTGACCGTCTGCGCCCTTATTTCGAGGTGCACGTGGAGGCCGACGACCGGATGCATTCGACCGCGGAACGGATCGCCTGCCTGGCGGACGCCGACGCGGCCATCGTCGGCCTCACCGAGCGCATCGATGCCGAGACCGTCGCCGGCGCGCCGCGCCTGCGCTTCGTGGCGAACCTCGGCGTGGGCCACAACAACCTCGACCTGGAGGCGCTGACCGCCGCCGGCATCGGCGCGTCCAACACGCCGGACGTGCTCAATGAAACCGTGGCCGACTACGCCTGGGCGCTGATGCTGGCCGCGGCGCGCCGGGTCGGCGAGTCCGAGCGCTGGCTGCGCGACGGCCAGTGGAAGGGCTTCCGTTTCGAGGACTGGCTGGGCGTCGACGTGCACGGCAAGACCTTGGGCATCCTCGGCATGGGCCGCATCGGCCAGGCCATTGCGCGCCGTGCGTCCGGGTTCCGTGCCGGGGTGATTTACCACAACCGCTCGCGGCTGGATGCGCGCATCGAGCAGGAGTGCGCGGCGACCTATGTGGACAAGGCCACCCTGCTTGCCGAGTCGGACCACCTGATCCTGGTGCTGCCGTTCACTGCGCAGAACCGCCACGCCATCGGAGCGGCCGAACTGGCGGCGATGAAACCGACCGCCACGCTGGTGAACATCGCCCGCGGCGGCATCGTCGACGACGCTGCCCTCGCCCGGGCGCTGGCCGGCGGCGTCATCGCGGCGGCGGCCCTTGATGTCTTCGAAGGGGAGCCTTCGGTGCATCCCGACCTGTTGCATCTGCAAAATGTCGTGCTGAGTCCGCACATCGCCAGCGCAAGCCGCGACACGCGTCGCGATATGGCCGCGCTGGCTGTGGACAATGTGCTGGCGGCGTTCGGACATGGTCCTCACGCCGGCCGGCCACCCACGATCCTCAATCCGGGTGTGCTGGCCGACGCCAGCCGACCTGTTTCTCCCAACGCCTGACGAAGCGAAGCATGAGCAAGAAGACGAGTTACAAGGTAGCCATGGTGGGTGCGACCGGCGCGGTCGGCGAAACCCTGCTGTCGATCCTCGCCGAACGGGATTTCCCGGTCAGCGAACTGGTGCCCCTGGCGAGCGAGCGCTCGGCGGGCGGTACGGTCGATTTCAACGGAAAATCCTACGTCGTCCAGGACCTTGCCAAATACGACTTCGACGGCGTGGACATCGCGTTCTTCTCGGCCGGCGGCTCGGTAAGCCGCGAGCACGCGCCTCGCGCGGCGGCGGCCGGCGCCGTGGTGATCGATAACACCTCCGAATTCCGCTACCAGGACGACATTCCGCTGGTGGTTTCGGAGGTGAATCCGCACGCCATCGCCGATTACACGGTACGCGGCATCATAGCCAACCCGAACTGCTCCACGATGCAGATGCTGGTGGCCCTGGCCCCGATCCATCGCGAAGCGGGCATCGAGCGGATCAATGTCGCCACTTATCAGTCGGTGTCGGGCGCAGGCCGCAGCGGCATGGAGGAACTCGGCAAGCAGACGGCGCAGATGCTGAACTTCCAGGAGGTCGAGGCCACCAAGTTCCCGAAGCAGATCGCCTTCAACGTGATCCCGCACATCGACGAATTCCAGGCCAACGGCTACACCAAGGAAGAAATGAAGATGGTCTGGGAGACCCGGAAGATCCTCGAGGATCCGTCCATCCAGGTAAACCCGACGGCCGTGCGCGTGCCGGTGTTCTATGGCCATGCCGAGGCCGTGCACATCGAAACGCGCGACAAGATCACCGCCGAGCGCGCTCGCGAACTTCTCGAGGAAGCGCCGGGCGTGGTCGTGCAGGACGAGCGCAAGGCGGGAGGCTATCCCACGCCGGTGGGCGATGCGGCAGGGAAGGATCCGGTCTTCGTCGGCCGTATCCGCGAGGACATCTCGCACGAGCGCGGCCTGGACCTGTGGATCGTCGCCGACAATATCCGCAAGGGCGCGGCGCTGAACGCCGTGCAGATCGCCGAGATCCTGGTCGAGGATTACCTGTAATGCATCCGCGCGCCGTCGCCGCCTCCTGCCTGCTCGTCCTGTTCGCGCCGTTGACGTCGGCGGGCGAGCCGCCGCAGGTGACGGCGCCGCCGCCCGCGGATGCGGCCGTGGAGAAGGCGAGGCTCGATGCGCTCCGCAGCCAGGAGAAGCATGAAGGCGTCCAGGTGAAGCAGCTGAAGAAGCGGGTGGACATGCTCGAATCGAGCTCGCAGGCCACCAGCCGCGACATCGAGGAACGCGACCGCAAGATCGCCGAGCTTCGCCGGCAGTTGGAGTCTAGCCAGGGAAAGTAGGGGTTCCCCGGTGGGCGCACGATGTATGGGGAGCGTGTACGGGCCTCGCGAACGACTCAACGTTGTCGCGTAACTATCCGTAGCCGCTATTGTTAGTTGTTGCTGGGGTGCACTAAAGTGGCGCCTTCGCGGCCGAACGCCCGAGAGAGGCGAGCCGTCGGCATGGGTTTAGTTCGGGGGAAGCAGTAATGAACCGTACGTTGAAGCTTTCGATCATGCTGGCGCTGGCCACCTGGGGCACCCAGGCCCTGGCCCAGAACCTGGGTCCTGTCCAGTTGCGGTCCACCATGGACCAGCCGCTGGTCGCGGAAATTCCGCTGAATGGCGTGTCGGGGAACCTCGACAACGTCCATGTGGCGCTGGCCTCGGACGAGGCTTTCACCCGTGCCGGCCTCAACCGGGCCGGGCTGCCGGTACCGCTAAGCTTCGCCGTGGCGAAGAACGCGGCCGGCCAGCCGGTGATCCGGGTGACTAGTTCGGCCCCCGTCCGCGACACCTACCTGGACTTCCTCGTGGAAGTCTCCTCGGGCGGCAACAAGGTCGTCCGCGAAGTCACCATGCTGCTCGACCCGCCCGGTACGCCGCTGAACGCGGCCGCCGCGGCGTCTCCGAAGCCGGCAGCCCAGCCCTCGCGAAGCGCCGCCGTCCCGGCCCGCGTGCCTGCCGAAGCCACGCCCAAGCCGTCGCGCAGCGAAGCCGCCCCTCGCCCATCGCAGGCGTCGGCGGGGGGAACCTACGGTCCGGTCCAGCGCGGCCAGACCCTTTCCTCGATCGCTCGTGACCACGCTGGCGGCGCGGACATGAACCGCATGCTGGTGGCGCTGCAGAAGGCCAATCCCGACGCCTTCTACCGCGACAACATGAATGCGCTGAAGACCGGCGCGATCCTGCGCATTCCGTCGGCCGACGAAGTGCAGGCGCAGTCCGCAGCCGAGGCGCTGGCCGAGGTGCGCAGGCAGAACGAGAGCTGGCGCGCGGGCACCGCCCGTTCGCCCTCGATCGTCGCCGATGCCGCGTCCACCGCTGCGGGCCAGGGCGAGGCAAAGCCGTCGGCATCCGCCAGCGACCGGCTCGCCATCGTCCCGGCGAAGGAAGGCGGCGACGCCGCCTCCACGCGTGCCGGCAGCAAGGGCGGCACGGGCAACGCCCAGGTCGCCGGCCTTCGCCAGGAACTGGCCACCTCGCAGGAAAGCGTCGCCTCGCTGAAGCAGCAGGGCGACGAGCTGAAGTCGCGCATCGGCGAACTCGAGGAAATCAACTCGAAGAACCAGCGCCTGCTGAGCCTCAAGGACTCCGAAATCGCCGAGCTCCAGCGCAAGCTGGCCGAGGCGCAGAAGGGCGGTACGACGGCTGGCACGAATGCGCCGGCCACGCAGGCAGCCGCACCGGCCCCCGTGCCTGCGCCGGCAGCCACCGCGGCGCAGGCGGCCACGCCCGCCCCGGCGCCCGCGGCTACCGTCGCGACCGCGCCGTTGAAGGAACCCGCTGCGGTCGCCGCGACCCCGCCGGTCGCGACGCCGGTAACCAAACCGGCCGCGAAACCCGCCGTGAAGCCCACTGCCGCTGCGCCCACGCCCGCGGTCAACGAAGACCCGTGGTACATGCAGCCCTGGGCATGGGGCGGCGGCGCCATCGTCATCCTCCTGCTGCTTGTGGCCGCCGTGTTCGGCCGCAAAAAGCCGAAGGCGGCGCCGGCTGTCGCCGGCAGCTCGCTGGCCGACCGCTTCGGTGACGAGCCGAACTTCGAGTTCGGCCACCACGGCGAGGCGATGGACCAGGACCAGCGCGAGATCCTCGACGCCCTGGCAGAGCACCCGGACGACATCGGCCTGCACCTCGAACTGGTGAGCCTCTACTACGGCCGTCGCGACGTGGAGCATTTCGAAGCCGCCGCGGAAGCCATGTTCGCCCACGTCGCCGACCCGGACCAGCCGGAATGGCGCGAGGTGGTGATGATGGGCGAAGACCTCGCCCCGTCGCATCCGCTGTTCGGCGGCACGCCGGTAGACGAGATCGAAGATCCCTACGACGACGGCTATGCCGCCACGCGTCCGCACGCCGACGAAGCCCCGGCGCTGGAAGAGTTCGATCTCGGCGAATACGTCAACCACCCCGACGACGACGGCCGCCCGCAGGCGCCGACCCCGCAAAAGCACAGCGAGTACCACTTCAACTTCGACCTGACGCCGGTGCAGCGCGCGGAAGCCGACCGCCGCCCGCATGCGCCGGACGCGTTCGACGTCGACGCGGCGGAATCGCCGGCAAAGCTGGCGGACGAAGAAGCACATCCCACCTGGTCGTTCGAGGAAGAGCACGATGTGGCCAGCACCTCGTCGACCGGCCTGCCGCGCTTCGACGAGCCGACCTTCCCCGACGAAGAGCCGGTCGAAGGTCACAATCCGGAAGGCTTCAGCGACGATCCTGTCGACACCAAGCTCGACCTGGCCCGCGCCTACCTCGATATGGGTGACGCCGAGGGCGCCCGCCTCATGCTCGACGAGGTGATGGCCGAGGGATCGCAGATGCAGAAAGACACGGCGAGGCGGATTCTCGACGACATCGCCTGACGCCATACCCGTTTCCCAAGGAGCAAGGAGTAGGAGATGTCGCAGCGATTGTTCGCGGAGTTCTTCGGTACGTTCTGGCTGGTTCTTGGCGGTTGTGGCAGTGCGGTGCTCGCCGCGGCCTTTCCCGGCCTCGGCATCGGTTTCGTGGGTGTTTCGCTGGCTTTCGGGCTCACCGTGCTGACGATGGCGTATGCCGTCGGCAACATCTCGGGGGCGCATTTCAATCCGGCCGTGACCATCGGCTGCTACACGGGCGGGCGCATGCCGGGCAGGGAAGTGCTGCCCTACATCGTGAGCCAGGTGATCGGTGCCATCGTCGCAGGCGGCGTGCTTTACCTCATCGCGAGCGGCAAGCCTGGTTTCGACGTCACGGCCGGGTTCGCCACCAACGGCTACGGCGAACATTCGCCCGGCGGCTATTCCTTCCTCGCGGCGGTGGTCGCCGAGTTCGTCCTGACCATGTTCTTCCTGCTCGTGATCCTCGGCGTGACGCATAAGCGCGCGCCGGTGGGATTCGCGCCGCTCGCGATCGGCCTGGCCCTGACCCTCATCCACCTCATCAGCATCCCCGTCACCAACACCTCGGTGAACCCGGCGCGCAGCACCGGCGTGGCCGTGTTCCAGGGCGGCTGGGCGCTGGCCCAGCTGTGGGTGTTCTGGGTCGTGCCGCTGCTCGGCGGCGCCGTCGGCGGCTGGATCCACCGCGCGCTGCTCGAGAACGATCCGCCGGTCCACGGCGTCGAATAGGGGCGACAAGGCCTTCGGTGGGAAGCGCGCCGGTCAGCGCGCTTCCCACAAGTGGTAACCTTCCCGGTTTCCAGTGGCCCACGAACGCCCCCATGCGCATCGCCCTTGGCGTCGAATACGACGGTACCGACTTCCTTGGCTGGCAGCGACTCAGCCACGCGAAGACCGTCCAGGGCGCGCTGGAGAAGGCGTTGAGCTATGTCGCCCACACGGCCGTCGAGGTGACGGCCGCCGGCCGCACCGATGCCGGCGTGCATGGGCGTTGCCAGGTGGTTCATTTCGATACCGACGTGGTCCGCGACATGCGTGGCTGGATCCTCGGTGCCTGTTCCAATCTCCCGCACAGCGTGGCGGTCACCTGGGCGCAGCCCGTGGCCGACGACTTCCACGCGCGCTTTTCCGCACGTGCACGGCGCTACCGCTACCGCATCCTGCCGCGCTTCGTGCGGCCGGCGCTGGATGCGCGCTTCGTCGCCTGGGAGCGCCGGCAGCTGGACGCCGATGCGATGCACGCGGCGGCACAGGCCATCGTCGGCGAACATGACTTCTCCGCCTTTCGCGCCGTGTCCTGCCAGGCGGCGCACGCGCGGCGCAACGTGCGCTCCATCCGCGTGTTCCGCGACGACATCCATGTGGTGGTGGAGATCGAGGCGAACGCCTTCCTGCACCACATGGTGCGCAACATCGTGGGTTCGCTGCTTCCGATCGGCCGTGGCGAACGTCCGGTGACATGGATGGCGGAACTCCTCGAGGGCCGCGACCGCGAAGTGGCGGGCGCTACCGCACCCGCGGAGGGCCTGACCTTCCTCGGTCCGCTCTACGAGGCGCACTGGGGCCTGCCGCAGGAGGTGACGCTGTGACCCGGATCAAGTGCTGCGGGCTCACCCGCATCGATGACGTGCAGCTGGCGGCGCGGCTCGGTGCCGACGCCGTGGGCTTCGTGATGACACGCAAGAGCAGGCGTTTCGTGGACCCCGCCGCCGCGGCGCGCCTGCGCGACGCCGTGCCGCCCTTCGTGACCACCGTGGCGCTGGTGATGGACGAGGAACCGGCCTTCATCGAGGAAGTGCTGCGCGTGCTGCGCCCGGACATGCTGCAGTTCCACGGCGCGGAAAGCGACGACGAGTGCGCGGCTTACGGCGTGCGCTACCTCAAGGCCATCGCGATGGGCGAGGGCGCCGTGGCCCTGGGCCGGCTGCGTGACTACCCGCGTGCCGCCGGCCTGCTGCTGGACGGCCACGGCCTGGGCGAGCAGGGCGGCAGCGGCCGGCGCTTCGACTGGTCGCTGATGCCGAAGGACCTTGCGCAACCCTTGCTGCTCGCCGGCGGACTCACCGCGGATAACGTGGCCGAGGCCATCCGGATCGCCCGGCCCTGGGCGGTGGACGTTTCCAGCGGCATCGAATCGTCGCCGGGAATCAAGGATAGGGATAAGATGGAACGCTTCATTTCCGCCGTGCGCGCCGTCCCCAGCGCGTGACATGGCTCAAGCTGACGAGAAGGCAATGACCGAGATCGCGGATTTCCACGCCTGGCCCGACGCGCAGGGGCGCTTCGGCGATTACGGCGGCATCTATGTGGCTGAGACGCTGATGGAACCGCTGGCGGAACTCACCGCGGCGTACGAGAAGCTGCGCCGGGATCCGGCCTTCATCGCGGAACTGGACCGCGACCTGAAGTATTACGTGGGCCGTCCCAGCCCCGTGTACCACGCCGAGCGCCTGTCGAAGCACCTGGGCGGCGCCCGCATCGTGCTCAAGCGCGAAGACCTGAACCATACGGGCGCGCACAAGATCAACAACACGGTAGGCCAGGCGCTGGTCGCCCGGCACATGGGCAAGACGCGCATCATTGCCGAGACCGGCGCGGGCCAGCACGGCGTGGCCAGCGCCACGGTCGCGGCACGCCTCGGCCTGAAGTGCGTGGTCTACATGGGCGCCGTGGACATCGAACGGCAGAAGATCAACGTGTACCGCATGCGCCTGCTCGGCGCGGAAGTGGTGCCGGTGACCTCGGGCTCGAAGACCCTGAAGGACGCGCTCAATGAAGCGATGCGCGACTGGGTCACCAACGTCGCGGACACCTTCTACATCATCGGCACCGTCGCCGGACCGCACCCGTACCCGCAGATGGTGCGCGACTTCAACGCCATCGTCGGCCGCGAGGCGCGCGAGCAGGTGCTCGAGCAGTTCGGCCGCCTGCCGGACGTGATCACGGCTTCCGTGGGTGGCGGTTCGAACGCCATCGGCCTGTTCCATGCCTTCCTCAACGATCGCGCCGTGCGCATCGTGGGCGCCGAAGCGGCAGGCGATGGCATCGAGACCGGCCGCCACGCCGCCTCGCTCACGGCGGGCAAGCCGGGCGTGCTGCACGGCAACCGTACCTATGTGCTGTCGGACGCGAACGGCCAGATCGTCGAGACGCATTCGGTGTCGGCCGGCCTGGATTACCCGGGCGTGGGCCCGGAGCACGCCTTCCTGAAGGACGCCGGCCGGGCCGAGTACGTCGGCATCACCGACGACGAGGCGCTCGAAGCCTTCCATCTGCTGGCGCGCACCGAGGGCATCCTCGCCGCGCTGGAATCGAGCCACGCCGTCGCCCAGGCGATCAAGCTGGCCCGCGAACTGCCAAAGGACGGACTGGTCCTCGCCAACCTTTCCGGGCGTGGCGACAAGGACGTGCACACGATTGCCGCGCGCGAAGGAATCGAACTCTGATGAGCCGCATCGACCGCCGCTTCGCGGCGCTGAAGTCCGCCGGCCGCACCGGCCTGGTCCCCTTCGTCACGGCTGGCGACCCGTCGCCCGACGGCATGGTGGCCTTGCTCCACGGCCTGGTCGCCGCCGGTGCCGACCTGATCGAGCTGGGCGTGCCGTTCTCTGACCCCATGGCCGATGGCCCGGTCATCCAGCACGCCAGCGAGCGTGCGATCGCCAAGGGCGTGGGCCTGGCCAATGTCCTGGCCTGGGTCGCCGCCTTCCGTGAAACCGACGCCGAAACCCCCATCGTCCTAATGGGCTACCTCAACCCAGTCGAAATGTACGGTTACGCGGCGTTCGCCGAAGATGCCGTCGAAGCGGGGGTGGATGGTGTCCTGATGGTCGATTGTCCGCTGGAGGAGTCGCACGTTCTCGAGCCGTTGCGCAAAGCGGGCCTCCAGCAGATCCTACTCGCCTCGCCGACCACCGCGGAGGCCCGTCTGGCGCGGCTTTGCGAGGCCGCATCGGGCTTCCTGTACTATGTATCGTTCGCCGGCATCACCGGCGCGGCCCAGTTGAGCACCGCCGACATCGCCGAACGCGTCGCCGGGATCCGCGCCCGGTCGAAGGCGCCGGTGGCCGTCGGCTTCGGCGTCCGTGACGCAGCGAGCGCCAGGGCGATCGGCGAATTCGCCGACGCCGTGGTCATCGGCAGCGCCCTGGTCGAGCGCCTCGCCGGAGCGACCTCGGCCGAGGATGCCGTCGACAGGGCACGGGATTTCCTTGCGCCGATCCGCGCCGCACTCGACGCGCGCTGAACGGCGGTTGGGGTAGTACAGAGACATTCGGAGAAACACGATGAACTGGCTGCAGAAAATCATGACGCCGAAGACCCGCGCGCCCGGCGCGGCCGGCGGCAAGGGCAAGGTACCCGAAGGCGTGTGGGAGAAGTGCGCCGGCTGCGGCACGGTGCTCTACAAGCCGGAGCTCGAGAAGTCGCTGATGGTCTGCCCGAAGTGCGGCCATCACCACGCCATTTCCGCGCGCGCACGCCTGCAGGCCTTCTTTGACCAAGGCAGCACCACCGAACTGTGGCCGAAGATGGAAGCGGTCGATGCGCTGAAGTTCAAGGACCAGAAGAAGTACAAGGACCGCGTCGCCGCCGCGCAGAAGAACACGGGGGAGAAGGACGCGCTGATCGCGATGTCCGGCCGCCTCCTCGATCGTCCCCTGGTCTCGGTCGCCTTCGAGTTCGCCTTCATGGGCGGTTCGATGGGTTCGGTGGTGGGGGAAAAGTTTGCCCGTGCCGCCGAGAAGGCCCTCGCCGAGAAGAGCGCCCTGGTGTGCTTCTCCGCCACCGGCGGCGCACGCATGCAGGAAGGCCTGTTCTCGCTGATGCAGATGGCGAAGACCTCGGCCGCGCTGGCGCGCATGCGCGATGCCGGCGTGCCGTACATTTCCGTGCTCACGCATCCCACCACGGGCGGCGTGTCGGCGAGCCTGGGCATGCTTGGCGACATCAACGTCGCGGAGCCGAAGGCCCTCATCGGCTTCGCCGGCCCGCGCGTCATCGAGCAGACGGTGCGTGAAACGCTGCCGGAAGGCTTCCAGCGTTCGGAATTCCTCGTCGACCACGGCGCCGTGGACGTGATCGTCGACCGCCGCGAAATGCGCGACAAGCTGGGTGCGATGCTGGGCCTGCTGCAAAAGGCCCCGCGCGCCGCGGCCTGACCTCCGTCCCGGCGAAAGCCGGGACCCAGACCTCAGTGATCCTGCCCCTCACGTCGCCCCTGCGAAGGCAGGGGCCCAGTGACTCCGGTAGCAATGTTCGAGTGTCTTACGGGCGCCTATATCGAATCACTGTGGCGGTCGACTTGTTTCCTGAGTGTCGGGTGTGGTGTCCATGAGCAGATACTCATAGTTGTCCGCATTTCGAACGGCTTTGCTGCGGTCTTGCGCAGCTAGTCGTTGAGCAGCATCCCAGCCGTAGACGTAGTCTGCAGTGCCTTCCATTCCATCTGCAAAATGCGACAGCTCGTGGATGATGGTTCCCACCCGTGAGGCTCTGTATCCGGTCTCGGGCAACGCGAAGAAAGAATCGCAAAAGTGGATTAGATAGCGGGTCGATGTCTCCGCCCAGGCAGGCGTTGTTTCTGGGTAACCAGGGCAGCCGCACTTTGGTATGAGGCGCTGATTCGGACCACCGACAAGCCGGTTCAACAAGGCATCGGAGACGCCGAGGATGTGCCCATTATCGCTACTCGCCCAGTCTGCATCCCCGTAGTTGGGGCCGGGACCGTGGTCCCCCATCCACCGGGAGTACTTAGTGTGAGGTTGGAACACGTATTTCCATGATCCATCTTCCTGTTTCACTCGCAGGTATCGTTGGCTCAAGAAGGTGCGAGCGTTCCAAATCGGGTCGAATGCCTTTCGCCAAGCATCAGCGACTACAGTTTTTCTGGAATCATCACAGTCTTCACCATCGAACACGGCGACCTTGGGTGCCGGACCGGAGACGTAGATGACCGTTTCATTTGACTCGGCGCTCTTCTGCGTATTTCGGTGAAAATTGTTGTATTCCTCCGGTGTAACTACATACCTGTCCGGTTCTCGATCAAGCGACAGGACGAACTTCACCGAAAACGCTCCGCCATTGCCGAAGTCGTACTCGTGTAGAAGATCGACGTCCTTTTCGATGCTTTCGCCCGGCTCCAATATGATGAATTGATCCGCGAGGATGCGGGCGGTATAGACCGACCGGCCGACATAACGGGCCAAGTCACCAGCACCATTTCTTACTTCGAATTGGGACTTAGGTAAGCGCCCCGCCGCCTGTGCGAAGGGGGTATCCCATTCATAGATGGATACCGGTTCATCTCCTTCATTACGGAGAGTCAGCTTGACGATCGTCGACCGTGTTTTGTCTGCGATATAGGGCGATACCAGCCTTGCAGTCAATTGTTGCTTTGCCGTTGCCGCGTATGGCATCCAGGTGCTCATGATACCGATGATGAGCGTGGCGCCTGCGTGCGCGTACTTCATAATCTTGCCTTCGATTTCTCTACCAGTTGGCGGCCGGACGTTAAAGCGTCGGGCTCATCGGCAACATGGAAGAAATCTGAGAAATCGAAGGCTGGATGAAATTTGTGACGGGTATCGCATTCAGCGTCTAAAGCACCACACGCTCCATCCACAGCGACAGCGTGCCGAGGCCGCCACCGATGGCGGTGGCGGCCAGCACATCGCTCGGATAGTGCAGGCCGAGCACCACACGCGAGGCGCCGATCAGCGCCGCGAAACCGACCAGGAACGGTGCCAGCACGGGGTAATGCGCCACCGCCACCACCGTGAACGACACCGCCTGTAGCGTGTGTCCCGATGGGAAGCTGAATTCGTCCAGCGGCGGTACGTGAGCGATCACGCCGGGGCAGGTGCGGAACGGGCGCGGGCGGCGCGTCCAGCGCTTCAGCACGCGGTAGAGCATGAGCGCGGTCAGTCCGGTGATCGCCATCTGTACAGCGACCGCCACGCCGTGCCAGCCGCCGACGATCGCGATGACCGTCATCAGCGAGTACCAGAAAACGCCATCGCCCAGGCGGCTGACGGCGCCGAAGAAGATGCCGATGGCGCGGCGTGCGCCCCAGCGGTTGGCGGCGACGCACATGCGCCGGTCGAGGTTCGCTCTACGCGGCGACGGCGGTGCTGCGTTCATCGGCGTTCTCCTCGGCAAGGGATTGCATGATCGATTCGAACTGCGCCACCACGGATTCAGGCGAGAGGCCCGCGACGGACGCGCGTGCCGCGGCACCCATGGCCGCGCGCAACGCGGGATCGGCACCGAGCGCCGCCGCGCGTTCCACCAGGCCGCCTTCGTTGCCAGGGGCCACGCGGATGCCGTTCTGCCCGTTGCGGATGAACTCGCGCGCGGCGGCCTCGGCGTACGCGACCACCGGGATGCCCGAGGCCATCGCTTCGAGCACCACGTTGCCGAAGGTCTCGGTGAGGCTCGGGAAGACGAAAAGATCGGCGCTGGCGTAATAGGCGGCCAACTCGTCGCCACGCCGCGTGCCGGCGAAGATCACATCTGGATGCGCCGCCTCGAGCGCCGCGCGGCCCGGGCCGTCGCCCACGATCACGCAACGGGCTTCGGGGACGCGGCGGGCGAGGGCGCGGTAGGCGTCGATCGCCACGTCAAGGTTCTTCTCGGGCGCCACGCGGCCGACGCACAGCACCACGGGCGCATCCGGTCCGACGCCCCAGGAGGCGCGCAGGCTGTCGTCGCGATGCTCTGGGTGGAAGCGCTGTGTGTCCACCGCGCGGCGCAGCACGCGCACGTCGTGCACGCCCAGGTCGTTGAGTTCGCCCGCTAGCTGGCCGGTGGGAACCAGCGTCGTCTGCGCGCGCCTGTGGAAGCGGGTGAGGTAGTGCCTCACGAGCGGCGTGAGCGCGCCGAAGCCGTAATGGCCCACGTAGAAGTCGAAGCGGGTATGGAACCCGGTGGCGACCGGGATGCCGAGACGGCGGGCGGCGCTGACGGCGCTCCAGCCCAGGGGGCCTTCCGTGGCCACATAGATGGCATCCGGCCGTTCGGCGCGCCAGCGGCGCTCGATGCGGAAGCGGGAGGGCAGGCCGAAACGCAGGCCCGCGTAGCGCGGTACCCCTGCGCCTTCGACGGCGAGCACGTCCATGCCCGCGTCCGCCAGCGGCGGGGTCGACGGATGGATCGGCCGGATGAGGTCGACGGCGTGGCCGCGGCGGATCATGCCGCGGGCTAGCGACTGGACGGTGAGGGCGACGCCGTTCACGTCCGGTGCGTAGGTCTCGGTCACGATGCCGACTCGCATGGCGGTGCCCCTCTGGCCTGGCTTGATGCATGGTCCCGCGGGGGCGTGTCGGGGCGGTTATGGTCATATGACCGCCAGATGACAGGAATCTCTGTGGGAGCCGGCTATGCCGGCGATCCCGCGGCAGCGGGCAAACTCGCCGCGAACACCCATCGCCGCTGAAGCGGCTCCCACACAAAGCCGGTAAAATGGGCGGCTTGTCCGCCCGATGAACACCACGATGACCGTCCGCACCCGATTCGCTCCCAGTCCCACCGGTTACCTGCACATCGGCGGCGCGCGCACCGCGCTGTACTGCTGGCTGGAAGCACGCCGGCGTGGAGGGCAATTCATCCTCCGCATCGAAGACACTGACCGCGAGCGTTCCACACAGGAAGCCGTGCAGGCCATCCTCGACGGCATGGCTTGGCTCGGCCTGGTCCACGACGAGGGTCCGTACTACCAGACCCAGCGCATGGACCGTTACCGCGAGGTAGCCGACCAGCTGTTGCGCGAGGGCAAGGCGTACTACGCCTACGAAACCAAGGAAGAGATCGAAGCGATGCGCAACGCCGCGATGGCCGCGGGCGTGAAGCCGCGCTACAACGGCTATTACCGCGACCGCAACGAGCCGTACCGCGACGACCCCAACCGCGTCATCCGCTTCAAGAATCCCGCCACGGGTTCGGTAGTGTTCGACGACAAGGTGAAGGGCCGCATCGAGTGGTCGAACGAGGAGCTCGACGATCTCGTGATCTTCCGTTCCGACGGCTTCCCCACCTACAACTTCGCGGTGGTGGTCGACGACATCGACATGGGCATCACCGAGGTGATCCGCGGCGACGACCACGTGAACAACACGCCGCGCCAGATCAATATCTACAAGGCGCTGGGCGCGCCGGTGCCCGAGTTCGCCCATCTGCCGATGATCCTCGGTCCGGACGGCCAGAAGCTGTCGAAGCGCCATGGCGCGGTGAGCGTGATGCAGTACCGCGACGACGGCTTCCTGCCGCACGCGCTGCTCAACTATCTCGTGCGCCTGGGCTGGTCGCATGGCGACCAGGAGATCTTCTCGCAGGAGGAGATGACGGCGCTATTCGACATCGCCGACGTCAACAAGGCGGCCTCGCGCTTCGACCTCACCAAGCTCTCCTGGCTCAACCAGCATTACCTGAAGACCGACGATCCGGCGACGCTGGGTCCCGAGCTCGCGTGGCACCTGGAGAAGATCGGCATCGATGCGTCGAAGGGCCCGAATCCCGCCGACGTCGTCGTGGCCCTGCGCGACCGCGTGCAGACCTTCAAGGAAATGGCCGAGCGCGCGAAGATCTGGTACGGACCCATCGTGGAATGGGACGAGAAGGCCATCGAGAAACACCTGCGCAACGACACCGCGCCGAAGGCCCTCGAAGTGGCGAAGACGGAGTTGGCGGCCCTGCCGGCGTGGACGCCGGAAGCCGTGCACGGCGCGGTGGAACGTGTGGCCGCGTCGCTGGAGCTGGGCATGGGCAAGGTGGCTGCGCCGTTGCGCGTGGCGATGACGGGCACTCAGGTGTCACCGTCGATCGAGCACACCATCTACCTGGCCGGCCGCGCCGGCGCCCTGGCGCGCATCGACGACGCCCTGGCGCGTACCGGCGGTGGATGAGCTGCTGGCGAAGGCGATGCAGGGCGTCGACCCGGCCGAGCCGGGCGCGTTCCTGCAGGTCTTCCTGAACCTCATGGGCCTCGTGCCCTGGGGTCAGTTGATCGTCTGGCAGGTAGTCTTCGTGGTGGTGGGGGCCTTGCTGGGCTGGTGGCGGGGGCGGTTGAAGGCTGGACTCATCGCTTCGCTGGTCCTGGGGCCGTTCGGCTGGATCGTGCCGTTTCTGCCCCGGCGGACACCGCCGCCGCTGCCGGCCGCGCGGAAGCTCGCTGGCGGGCGCCTCCCGCCACCCCTGCCAGGGTCGAAAAAGCGCTGAAAGGGCCTCATGTTAGGATGACGAGCATGAGGATATCGATGTGACCCACGCCGCCCACCGACACGCACACCAGCATCACGACGACGCCCACGGCTTCGTCGCCGCCGTCGAGCAGGCGTCGTCCGAGCGCGGCCTCCGGCTCACGCCGCTACGCCGCGAAGTGCTCGAACTGGTGGCCGGCGCGGGCAAGCCGGTGAAGGCGTACGACCTGCTCGACCGCCTGCGCGAGAAGCATGGCAACGCGGCGCCGCCCACGGTCTACCGGGCCCTCGACTTCCTGCTCGAGAACGGTTTCATCCATAAGCTGGAATCGATCAACGCGTACGTGTCCTGTCACCATCCGGATGAAGCGCATCAGGTGCCCTTCCTCATCTGCGATACCTGCCATTGCGCGCAGGAGGTGTGCGACGAACGCGTGGCCGAACTGATCGAGGCGCAGGCGAAAGCCTTTGGCTTCCGCCCGCAAGCTCAGACCCTCGAAGTACACGGCACCTGCAAGAACTGCCTGTAGGAGCGCGCCCTGCGCGCGACATGTTTTGAGGCCGTGACCTGGAGCTGGCGCGCCAGGTTGGGTACAGGGGCGAAAAACTGTCGCGCGCGGTGCGCGCTCCTACACCGCCGTCAGAAGTACGCGCGCAGGCCCACCGATATGTTCCGGCCCGGCAGTGGTGCCACGTCCTTGAACAGCGACGTAGCGGGCCGCGCCGTCTGGTTGGTCAGGTTGTTGCCATCGACGAACGCTTCCCACTGACTACGGTCCTCGTTGACGAACGTCCATGCGAAGTGCGCATTGACCAAGGTGTAGCCTGCCGTGTCGGTCTCGAACGAGGCCACCTTGTCCTGCTTCATGTAGCGCACCGCGCCCAGGCTCGCGCGCAGCCCGTCGCCTTTCCAGCTCAGCGTGGAACCGATACGGCCGGCGGGAATGCGCGGCACGTTGCCGCCGCCGTCGGAGAGCGTGGCACGCACGGTATCGCCGAACACCCGCAGATCCCAGTCGCCCGAACGGCCTTTCGCCAGGTGGAAGGTGGCTTCCGCCTCGGCGCCGCGGAACGTCGCATCGTTCTGCGACCAGATGCGGACGGGCAGGTCGTCCTCGAATTCGCCGGTGTCGGCGAGGTAAATGAAGTTCTTGTACTTGTTGTAGTACACGGCGACCTTGCCCTCGACGACGTCGCCGTGGAAGTGCAGGCCGAGTTCCGCCTGGTTCGACTTTTCCTTCTGCAGGTCGCTGCCGATCTCGAAGGTGTTCGACGCTTCATGCGGACCGTTGGCGAACAGTTCTTCTTCGGAAGGCGCGCGCTCGGCGTGATCGAGGTTGAGCGACAGGTGCCACCGCTCCGCGAAGCGCCACGCGGCGCCGGCGGAGAAACTGTTGGGGGCGAAGTCGCGCTTCGGGCCGTTGTCGGGGTCCACGCTCTGCTTGTCGTGACGCGCACCGAGTTCGAGCTTCACCGGACCGAACTCTCGCTGTTCGGTAAGGAATACGCCCACGCCGCTGGTGGTCGTGGCGGGCACGAAGGTCTCTTCGCCCACGGCCGAGAACTGACGATGCTGGGTCTGCACGCCGAAGGCGCCATCCCATCCGGCGAGCGGTTCGTGGGTGACCACGAGGCGGCCCTGGTTGCTGTTCGTGGCGAAGGTGGTGCCGGGCACGTCGCCGGTGAATTCGACGTGCTGGTACGCGCCGTGGCCCAGGCTGAACTCGATCTTGTCGATGCCGTCGAGGGGCTTCACCAGACCGCCCTTCAACGTGTAATTGGTCTGCGCCATCTTGATGTGCACCGGGTCCTCGCCTTCGGCGGGATCGCCCGGTTCGGCGGGACTGCCGTAGAGATCGAGGAAACGCGACACCGACAGGCCCAGGTAGCCCCAGGTGCCGAGCAGGGACGCGCCGACCGAGCCGGAACTCGTCTTCACGGCGCTGTTCGCCAGCGTGCCGCCGGGAATGTCGTAATCCTCGTTGTCGCGATGCATGCCGTCGACGTGGATGGCGAAGCGGTCGTTACCGGCGTCGACACGGAGCAGCCCGGTCTTGCCGTCCGACACGGAATCGTGGCGCATCTCGGCACGGCCTGTGAACCCGTTGTCCGGGGCTTTCTCGGGCACGCGGCCGTCGACCACGTTCACCACGCCTCCGATGGCGCCGGAACCGTAGAGCAGGGTGGCTGGGCCCTTGAGTACCTCGATCTGGTCGGCGAGGAACGGCTCGAGCGTGACGGCGTGGTCCTGGCTCACGTTGGACACGTCCTGCGAGGAGAGGCCGTTCTCCAGCACCGCCACCCGCGGGCCGTCGAGGCCGCGGATCACGGGGCGGCCCACGGCTGTACCGAGTGCCGAGCTCTGCACCCCCGGAATGGAGGAGACGGTCTCGCCCAGGGAGACGCCTTTGGCGTCGTCCAGCTCCGAACCGGCAAGCACTGCCACGGGGGCCACGATCTGGTCGGCGTTCTGGCCCAGCGGCACGGCGTTCACCACGATGGCGTCCAGCTTTTCGGCGCTCTTGCGGCTTTTGCCCGGGGCTTCCTGCGGAAGATCGTCTGCCTGGGCCGGCTGGATGGCGCCGAAGCTGGCGGCGAGGGCCAGGGCGATGAGGGTTCTGCGCATCGGGTGAAGCTCCGTGTTGGATTTTGCTATGTTATAAAGTATCATCACTTGCCTCGACCCGTGCAAATAGTCACGCTATGTCCTCCATGACCGACCCCGCCGCCGATCCGGAAGCACCTCGCCGCTGGTGGCATGCCGCCGACCGCCTGGGTGCGACGGCGTCGTTTCTTTGCGCCATCCATTGCGCGGCGCTGCCCTTCGTCATCGCGCTCCTGCCGCTCATGGGGCTGTCCTTCCTTGCCGATCACCGCTTCGAAGCGGGTTTCGTCGCCTTCGCCTCGATGCTCGCCTCGGTGGCCCTCGTATCCGGGTTCCGCCGGCACCGCCGGCGCCTGCCGCTGCTGCTCGCCATCCCCGGCCTCGTGCTGCTGATGCTGGGCGTCACGCTCCTGCACGGCCACACGCCGGTCATGCATAGCGTGCTGGTGACTTGCGGCGGCCTGCTCGTCGCTTCGGCGCACTTCGTCAACCTGCGTGCCGATCGCGGCGAGCATGCGGGCCATATCCATGGCCCGTCCTGCGCGCATCCGTGATTGTGTAACCGCGTCGCCATTCCCTAGCCTTCGTCCCATGGCACACGACCACGCGCACGATCACGACCACAGCCACGCGCCTGCGAGCAGCGAAGGCAAGCTCCTGTTCGCCTTCGTCCTGACCCTGCTGATGCTGGTGCTGGAGGCGGCCGGCGGCATCGTGTCAGGTTCGCTGGCCCTCCTCGCCGACGCGGGCCACATGCTGGTCGACGCGCTCGCGCTGCTCCTGGCCTTCCTCGGCGCGCGCTTCGCGGCGCGGCCGGCCGATGCGCGGCGAACCTACGGCTATGGACGCATCGAGGTACTCGCGGGTTTCGTCAACGCGCTGACCCAGTTCGCCCTGGTCGGTTTCATCGTGTACGAGGCGGTGCAGCGCCTGTTCTCGCCGCAACCGATCCTCTCCGGCGTGATGCTGGTTGTGGCCGCGCTCGGCCTCGTCGCCAACGTGGTGGTGCTGCGCACGCTGCATGGTCACGACCCGGAAGACGTCAACGTGGCTGGCGCGAGCCTGCACGTGCTGGGCGACCTGCTCGGCTCGGTGGCCGCGGTGCTGGCGGCCCTGGCGGTGCGCTGGCTGGGCTGGAACTGGGCGGATCCGGTGCTGTCGATCGTCGTCTCGCTTTTGATCCTGCGCAGCGCCTGGTCGCTGGTCCGGCGCTCGGGACACATCCTCCTCGAAGGTACGCCTGAAGGCGTGGACCTTGCCGACGTGCAGCGCCAGTTGCACACCGCCGATGCCGGCATCGTGGACATCCACCACGTGCACGTCTGGCAGGTGACCGCGGGCTCGCGCATGGCCACGCTGCATGCGGAACTGGCTCCCGGCGCGGCCCAGGCCGACCAGGCCCGCGTGCTTGCCGCGATCAAGCGTATGCTCCGCGAGCGCTGGCGGGTGAACCACGCCACCGTCCAGTTCGATCCCGGCCCCTGCCCGGACGAGCGGGAAAAATGCGGGGAACGCGAGCGCCGCGTACACTGAACGGGTCCACTTGCGCTTTACGCGGCCGCTGATACGATGGCCGGCCGTTCCCCTCCATCATTACGAATCAAGGAGTTTCCCATGGGCAAGGGCGACCGCCGCACCCGTCGCGGCAAGATCTACCGTTCCAGCTACGGCAATGCCCGTCCGCACGTCGACGTCGTCACCGGCGCCGCCGTCGCGAAGCCGGCCACCGCAAAGCCTGCCGCCAAGAAGGCCGCACCGCGCAAGAAGGCGTAAGTCTTCCCCGGGGCAGGACGACCCCCGATTCGTGGACCGACCAGGATGTCGGACAGCTTGAGCAAGGCATCGAGGCCTGGATCCGGTACGCCACCGGATCCAGGCCTTTCAGTTTGCGTCCGCGGTGCTGGCAGGCCCCGATCGGCAGACATCCGCCTTCGCCGGGAATCGCTGCACGCACCACGCCACCCACTTGCGGGTGTTCTGCTCCCGCTGGGTTTTCAACAGGTGGCCATTCTGGGGGCCCATGCTGAATCCGGTGAGCTCCTTGAGCACGAACTCGAGCCCGTCGTGTACGTACCAGGGCTTGTACTGGCGATCGACAAAGCCGGGCCGACGGACCCAAAGGGATTGCTCGGGAAGGCGGCGGCCGTCGCCGAGGTGGGCGATGAGGTAGGGCACGCCGGCGCTGCCGAGATCGAGCATCCGCTCGAAGGCGTGGGATTCGCTTGCCGCGTCCTTCGCGACGTCTTTGACCAGCCGGTCCACGGTGGCTTTCATGTCGTCCGGCGGGGGCGAAGCGAATGTCGTGGTCGTCGTGAGGAGGGTTCCCAACCAGAACGCCGATCGCTGCATGGACGACTCCTTGTTGAACCTCAGCGGACGAAGGGATAGGGCGCGAGGAAGATCAGCCAGATGCCCACGACGATGCCGATGTACTTCAGTACGCGGAACAGCTTCGGATTGGCCTTCTTGAAACGGCGGGTACGCTCGCGGCCGCGCTGGTTGAGCGCGAACATGCGATTGACGAAGCCGACCTGTTCCTTGCCGTCGTCGCTATTGGGCGACGCGGTGATCGAACCCATGAACGCGCCCACCCGCTTGTTGATCGCCGTCATCAGGCCGCTCTTCAGCGGGCGCTCGACGTCGGCGAACAGGATCACGCGGGTCTGGTTTGTACGGTTTTCGGCCCAGTGCACATAGGTTTCGTCGAAGACCACGTCCTTGCCGTCGCGCCACGCGTGCATTTCGCCGTCGACGAAGATGCGGCAGTCGTCGGAGTTCGGGGTGATGAGGCCCAGGTGGTAGCGCAGCGATCCGGCGAACGGATCGCGGTGCGGATTGAGCTTGCTGCCGGGTGGAAGCAGGGCGAACATCGCGGCCTTCACGCTGGGAATGGCGTTCAGCAGCTTCACCGTTTCCGGGCACAGGGCCTCGGCGGACGCGAGCGGCTCGCCGTACCACTTCAGGTAGAAGCGCTTCCAGCCCTGCTTGAAGAAGGAATTGAACGAGGCGTCGTTGTGCTTCTCGGCGGAGCGGATGAAACCTTCGTCGAAGAGGTGCAGCGCTTCCTCGCGGATGACCTGCCAGTTGGCCTGGAGCAGATCGAGCTGGGGGAAGCCGCTGCGGTCGAGGATCGGACGGGCAGGGACCGCCGAGAAGGCGTACATCAGCAGGTTGTACGGCGCGAAGATCGCCGAATGATCGACCAACTGGCGGTCGAAGCGCAGGCGCGAGCGGCCGCGCAGGTGTACCAGCAGCACGCACAGCGTGAACAGGATCAGCACGTACAGGACGATGAAGCGTGGCCCGAGGAAATTCATGCGTTGGACTCGAGGGGAGCGGGCGATACATACGGCCGCGCGCGGCCCGTATCAACGCGCATAGGATACTCCGGGCTCAGTGTCCGAGCACGTGCGCGGCCCCGCCGCCTGGCCGCCAGGCACGCTGGAAAGCCTTGTTCACCCAGGCAAGGGCCATGCGCACGGCGGCGCGTGGCGGTCGTCCGCGGGCCAGTTCGGCGGCCACCGCCGAGGCTAGCGTGCAGCCGCTGCCGTGGCCTTCGAACGGTAGCCGGGGATGGCGGATCTCGACGACGCCCTCGGCGTCGTAGTAACGGTCCACCACCTCACGCCCCTTCGCGTGGCCGCCTTTCAGCAGGACACCTCCGGCGCCGAGGGCGAGCAGGTCGGCGCCGGCCGCATCGACATCGCGGCCCAGGGGCCGGCCCAGCAGGGCTTCGGCTTCCGGAATGTTGGGCGTGACCAGGTCGGCCAACGGGATGAGCCGGGTCACCAGCGCTTCCATCGCGTCCTCGTCCAGCAGCCGCGCACCGCTGGTGGCGATCATGACCGGATCGACCACCAGCCAGGCGGGCTTGCGCCGTTGCATTTCACTGGCGACGAGACGCGTGACGGCCGAACTTCCGAGCATGCCGGTCTTCACCGCGGCAATCGGGAAGTCGTCGAACACGGTCTCGATCTGGCTACGGATATGGGCGAGCGGCAAGGTATGCACCGCGGTGACGCCGCGCGTGTTCTGCGAGGTGACGGCGGTGATGGCGGTGAGTCCGTGCGTGCCCCGTGCGTGGAAGGTCTTCAGGTCGGCCTGGATGCCTGCGCCGCCACCCGAGTCGGAGCCGGCGATGGTGAGGGTGTTGGGTTTGCCTTTGCGCATGTGCGGAGGATAGTCGGTCCTCGCGCGGAAGGCGCTGGGTTCCTACCTTCGCAGGAAAGCGCGGGCTTCCTGCCCGCGCTCCTGTTCCGGTTTACAACGCTTCGGAGGCGAAGTCCGCCAGCCTCGAGCGTTCGCCGCGCTTCAGCGTGATGTGGCCGGAGTGGGCCCACATCTTGAAACGGTCCACGGCGTAGGTGAGGCCCGAGGTGGTTTCCGTGAGGTAAGGCGTATCGATCTGCTCCACGTTGCCCAGGCAGACGATCTTCGTGCCGGGGCCCGCGCGGGTGATCAGGGTTTTCATCTGCTTTGGGGTGAGGTTCTGCGCCTCGTCGATGATGAGGTAGCGGCTGAGGAAGGTACGGCCGCGCATGAAGTTGAGCGAGCGGATCTTCACCCGCGAGGCGAGCAGGTCGTTCGTGGCCTGGCGGCCCCACGAACCGCCTTCCTCCGGATTCGCCAGCACTTCGAGGTTGTCGGTCAGCGCGCCCATCCACGGCGTCATCTTTTCTTCTTCCGTGCCCGGCAGGAAGCCGATGTCCTCGCCTACGGAAACGGTGGCGCGGGTCATGATGATCTCGCGGTAGCGCTGCTGGTCCATCACCTGGGCCAGGCCCGCGGCGAGTGCCAGCAAGGTCTTGCCCGTGCCCGCGGTGCCCAGCAGGGTGACGAAATCCACGTCCGGATCCATCAGCAGGTTGAGCGCGAAGTTCTGTTCGCGGTTGCGCGCCGCGATGCCCCAGACGCCGTGCGCCGCGTGAGTATGGTCGTCGAGCAGCACGAGCTTCGCCTTGCGCGCGTCTTCGTCCCCGGTGATCTCGAGTACGCGCAGTTCGACATCGTTCTCGCCCGGCATGTAGAGGCACTGGTTGGCATACCAGAGTTCGTCCTCGCGCACGTTCACTTCGTAGAAGGTGCGGCCGCGCTCGTTCCAGGAGCGCAGTTCCGGGTGCCGGCTCCAGAAGTCTTCCGGGAGTTCGTCGGAGCCCGTGAAGAGCAGGGCGAAATCGTCCAGCGCACGGTCGTTCTCGTAGTCCTCGGCGGTGATGCCGTAGATCGTCGCCTTGATCCGGAGGTTGATGTCCTTGGTGACGAGAATCACCGGCCTGTCGGGGAACTGGTCCCTGAGGTCGATGACCGAAGCGAGGATCTGGTTGTCGGCCTTGCCGTTGCCGTTCCCCGCGCGTTGCTGGAAGAACAGGCGGCCTACCGCGCCGCGCTTGAGATTGACGCCTTGCGGGTTGGTGAGCTCCAGGCCATCGCGGATGCCGTGGCCGTTGCCGCGTTCGATCAGTTCGTTGAGGAACCGGCTTACCTGGCGGCCATTGCGCGAGACTTCCGATCCGCCTTTCTTCTTCTCGTCCAGTTCCTCCAGCACCGTCATTGGAATGAAGACATCATGTTCCTCGAAGCGGAACAGAGCGGTCGGGTCGTGCAGCAGCACATTGGTGTCGAGGGCGTAGATGCGCTTGCTTCCGGTCATGCGGAAGTGACCTCATGCGGAGGTTGCGGATGCCGGCCGCACGGCGACGGCCGGAGGGGAAAGCCGCGTGTCGCGGTATCCGTCACGCGGGGGGAACACTCTCTAACACGGCCTGCGCGTGGCCAGGGATCTTGATGCCGCGCCATTCCGCGGCCAGACGGCCGCCGGGATCGATCAGGAACGTGCTGCGGACCACGCCCATGTAGCGCTTTCCGTAGAGCACCTTTTCGTGGATGACGTCGAATGCCTTGCACCAGGTTTCGTCGGCGTCGGAAACGAGCGGGAAGGGGAGTTCATGCTTGGCCGCGAAATTCGCGTGCGAGCGCACCGAATCGCGCGACACGCCGATGACCTCGGCATTGCGGGCGCGGAATGCCTTGTAGAGATCGCGGAAATCCTTCGCTTCGTTGGTGCAACCGGGAGTGTTGTCCTTGGGGTAGAAGAACACGACGACCCACTGGCCCTGCAGCGAAGGCAGGGACAGCGTGGTGCCATCGCCCAGGGTGCCTTCGAGTTTCGGTAGCTTCTTGCCCTTGCCGGTCATGCGTACGTCTGCTGCTCCTCGTGAGTCAGAATTTCACCGGGTCCATGATGGCGTCGAGGTTGAGGCCATCGCACAGTTCGAGGAAGTCGTCGCGCAGGGCGGCGATGTGCGTTTCCGCGGGGATGCCGATCGTGATCTGCGCCTGGAACATCTCGGCGCCGGTCTGCATCGCCTGGTAACGCATGGAAGACAGCTGCTCCACGCTGATGTCGCGGCGGGAGAAGAACTCGATGATCTTCACGAGGATGCCGGGCCGGTCGGCGGCGATCACTTCCACCAGGTAAGGCAGGAGGTGGGTCGTCGGTTCGCGCGGCGTGGTGCGGTAGTGGACGATCTGGATCTCTTCGTCGCGACCGAGCTTGCCGAGCGAGGTTTCCAGCTTGGCCACGGCATCCCACGCGCCGACGGCGAGCAGCATCACGGAGGTGTCGTTGCCGATCGTCGAGACGCGGGCGTCGGCGAGGTTGCAACCCGAGTCGGCGATGCGCTTGGCCAGCGCGAGGATCGGCGCCCGGTGCGCCGGCGACAGCGTCGAAATGAGGAGCTGGTTGTCGGTGGTGCCGTTGCGTGTTGCGGAACGATTCAAGGCGGGTTTACCCATGGCGCGTCCGGCGGGGCGCGGAACCAACGCTTTGGGGCAGCTTACTTGGCCCCGTCGCACGCAAGCAAGACACCCCCGAATGGACGCGCCGGAACGGCCCCGGTAACATGCGAAGGGCTGATGACACAACGGGTTTCACCTTGGATATCTCAGGAAGCATCACCGCGCTGGCGACGCCCTTCGCCGACGACGGTTCCCTCGACCTGGCGGCCTTCGGGCGGCTGCTCGACCAGCAGCTGGCGGGTGGCACGCAGGCGGTCGTCGTGGCCGGTTCCACGGGTGAATCGCATTTCCTCGCGCACGATGAATACGAGCGCCTGCTGGCTTTCGCGGTGAAGCACGTGGCGGGGCGCATTCCCGTCATCGCCGGTACCGGCGAGGCTGGCACCGCGCAAACCATCGCCGCCACCCGCCGTGCGAAAGGCCTGGGCGCCGATGCCGCGCTGGTGGTGGCGCCGTTTTACGTGCGGCCCACGCAGGAAGGCCTGCGCCGGCATTTCCTCGCCGTGGCGGACGAGGGCGGCCTGCCCGTGATCCTCTACAACGTTCCCCCGCGCACCGGCTGCGACATCGCCCCGGAAACCGTGGCGGCGGTCCGTGACCATCCGGCGATCATCGGCATCAAGGAGGCCCGCGGCGACGCCGAGCGCATCCGCGCCATCGCGGAACTTATCCGTGCGGATTTCGTCTACCTGAGCGGCGACGACGGCTCGGCCCACGAGGCCATGCTGGCGGGCGCCGCGGGGACCATCTCCGTCGTGGCCAACCTCGTGCCCGAGGCCTTCCGCGCCCTCTGCGACGCCGCCCGCGCTGGCGACGCCGGGCGGACCGCGGCGGCCGCGGCACGGCTGGCACCGCTGGTAGAGGCCCTGAACTGCGCGCCGAACCCCATCCCGGTCAAGGCCGGCCTGGCGGCGCTGGGGCTCGGTTCGGCCGCGCCCCGGCTGCCTCTGGTGGAGCTCGGGCCCGGTCCGGCACTGGCCCGGTTGCGCGAAACACTCGCGGCTCTGGCACCATTGGCGTCTGCCGCCTGAAGCAACTTCCCAACGGAACCCAAAGTTCATGAAGAAAACCTCGTACGCGCTGGTCGTCCCGGCACTGCTCCTCTCCGCCCTGGTCGTTTCCGGTTGCGGCGCGTTCCGCTCCAAGAAGGATTGGGAAAAGGCCCAGCAGGAAGCTCCGCTCGAGATCCCGCCCGGCCTCGATACGCCCTCGACCAGCGCCGCCCTGGTGATTCCGGATGTGGGCGCCGGTGCACCGGGTGCCTCCAGCCAGGTCTCCGCGCCGGTGTCGGACGGCTTCGTCCTTGCCGACGATGTCGATGCCGCCTACCGCCGCATCGGCGAACTGCTCAGCGTGGGAGACCTGGGCAAGGTCACCTCGCACGACGATGCCACCCACAGCTACCAGATCGCGGTGAACCGCGGTAAGCCGGAAGGCCGTCCGGGCTTCTTCCGCCGCATGTTCGGCGCGGGCAAGAATGCCGACCAGGACGCCAAGGACGCACCGGCCTCGGCCTCGGGCAGCACGCAGGGCGTCGTGCTCAGCGTCACCGCGAGCGGCAGCGGCAGCGAAGTCCGCGCTCAGGGCGATGCCGATGGCGTCCGTCGCGTCATCGACGCGCTGAAGTCGCGCATGGGCAGCAAGTAGACAGCGCACCCGCGCTTCCCGAAAAAACGCCGCCTCCGGGCGGCGTTTTTTTTGCGTGTCCGGAAACGTGCGGGGTACGCCTACGACCGAGGGCTTATGGCCGCATGAGCGGCCTCCATCAATACTGGAGACAAGCAATACCGACACAAGGAGGCGTCGGATGGATATCGTGCTTGCCCGTCAGCTGCGCGCGTTTGGCGCATGCGTCGCGATCGCTTTTCTCGCCGGCTGCGCCGATTGGGCGCAGCACCCGCGCGAAGGCGTGCCGGTCGGTGTCGCGCAGCCGGGCATCGGCGCACGGGCTGCGGATCCCGGAGCCATCCCTTTCGAGATGGATCCGCGCCAGATCAAGGTGGCGCCTCGCCAGATTACCGTCCACGGAGGAGTGGGCGAGGACATCGCCCGCCGCCTCCAGTCCCGGTACGACGAAACGATCCCAAACTGCAACCATCATCAGCCCGCGGTCCTGTGTTCGGGCATCCTCATGCGCGTGTCGTCGCGGGGTCCGGGGTTTCATATCTGGAATCCGAACCCCACGGCGCCGATCAAGCAGGGCGTGGCATTTTCCTGGCTGCGCAAGGACAACGCCTTCGACAACCCGGTCTTCGGCAAGGGTAGCGGATTTATTTTCATGCCTCGTTTCCTTGCCGACGAGGTGGGCGGCTTCCGTCAGCTGAACGTACTGTGCGTCTTTCCTTACGACGGATGGACGTGGGGACGGACAGGCGGCAGAAATGACGGCTGCGACCGCTATGGCAGCGACGCCAACAGCCAGCCGTGCCAGGCGCAAGGCATCACCTCGAGCCAGCAATGGGTGGCGAAGTTCGGGTGGCAACCGGAAGGCTATGTGCAATGCGCGTTCGACATCAGGCCGGGGACCGCCGATGCCTACCGCGCTTTCGAAGCGCAGATGGCGATCCGTCAGGGCGCGCCGAATGCCTTTGCCGGGCATAACGAATTCATGGTGAGCGCGTGGCCGCAGAACGACCCGATCGTGCCGCTTGAAGCCTTCTTCTACATCAATGGCTCGGCGGGGCGCAGCGAGGCCATGGCCAACCAGGTGGATTTCTTCGACGCGGTGGGCCGTTGGGTGCCGGTCATACAGCTGACGATGCCCAGGGGGCCGAACGGTGCGGCGTCATTCCGCTACCTCAAGGAAGACCAGCCGATCCAGTAGGCCGTGCGTGAGCCACGGCCGGCTATCCGGAAATATCGAGACAGGGAGGTTTCGGCATGAACGCAGGGATCATTCGTGGGATGCGCTCGCTGGGCATGGCCATTATGGTGGCCCTGGTCGCCGCATGTGCGGAAATGGGGCTGCGACACGACTCGGTGGCATCCGCCAACGCAATGGCGTGGCAGCAGCCAGCCGGAATCGGTGTGGCGGCCGACACGCCGGGGCCTACGGTCGCCAGGCACCTACAGGAGCGCTACGCCGAAACTTTTGTGAGTTGCACCAGGTACGCGGGCGATCCCGATCCGCTTCCGGCGCTGCTGTGCTCGGGAATACTCATGCGCGCCAGCAAGCGCGGCCCGGGATTCGATATCTGGAACCCTAACCCGCACTCGTCCACACCCAACGGCGTACCGTTCACGTGGCTAAGGCAAGATGCGAAATTCGACAGGCTCGTGTTCGGGTACACCAGCGGCTTCATCATCCTGCCTTATTTCTATGCCGACAGCCCGTCGGACGGTTACACGCAATTGACGGTGCTGTGCGTGTTTCCGTTCGATGGAGCGACCAATGCCAGGACAGGGGACAACAGGGACGGCTGCGGCGCCGTTCCGGGTGTCGCCGGGACAGGACCATGCCAGGCGCAGGGAATCAACACGGCGGCGCAATGGATTGCCCGGTTCGGTAACGGAGGCATGTACGGGAACCAATGCGGTTTTCGGCTGTTGCCGCAAACACCGAATGCCTGGCAGGCATTCCAGGCTCATTGGCAGGTTCGTCAGACGCTGTCTGCCTGGTTTCACGTACACAACGAAATCATGCTGGGAACGTGGGCGCAGGGCGACACGAGGATTCCGCTGGAGGCGTTCTTCTATACCAACGGCAATGCGGCCGGCTTGGGTGAGGCGAAGCTAAACCAGGTGGACTTCAAGGCGCGGACGGGGCGCTGGGTGCCGGTAATCCGGATCGATCTTCCCGCTACGCCGGCTGGCTCCGCGGGATTTTCGTTCAACGAGGCCGAGCAAGGCATTCCGCAGTAGCGGCGCCTTCGTGCCCGCTCGCGAGTCCGCAGATCATTAAGGCGTTCAGCGCTCGAGCAGGTCCAGCTTGCCCGGCTTGTTTTCCCAGTCCTTGGCATCGGGCAGGCCGTCCTTGCGCTCGGTGATGACCGGCCAAGCCTTGGAAAGCTCGGCATTGAGCGCGACGAAGGCTTCCTGCCCCCCGGGAACGTCGTCCTCGGGGTAGATGGCGTTGATCGGGCACTCCGGCTCGCACAAGGTGCAGTCGATGCACTCGTCCGGATTGATCACCAGGAAGTTCGGGCCTTCGTGGAAGGCGTCGACGGGACAGACCTCGACGCAGTCCGTGTACTTGCACTTGATGCAGTTGTCGGTGACGACAAAGGTCATGCGAACGGTTCGGCGCCGGAAGGAAAGTGGCGCTCCCTACGAGGTTCGAACTCGTGTTCCCGCCTTGAGAGGGCGGTGTCCTGGACCACTAGACGAAGGGAGCGGGTCGTACCGGAAGTACGAAGCGCGCTAGTATAGCCTAATTCGGCGAGCCGGCAATGGGTTTCCCGGCCGCTCGTCGAATGGGGCCGAATTCGTTACATTTGGCCCATTCATCCCCACCGGCAGACGGTTGGGGGAAGCCATTTGATTGGGCGCCGGGGCGTCCGCCAGGATTTCGACCGCTTGAATCCCGATACCAGGAGTGACGTTCCGCCGGTCATGCGCATCATCCCGCGCGAACAGCACTCCATCTCCCGCAAGAACATCAGCAAGGCCGCGTTGCGCGTGCTTTATCGCCTGCACGACGCGGGCTTTGCCGCGTACCTCGTCGGCGGCGCGGTGCGTGACCTGCTGCTGGGCGGACACCCGAAGGATTTCGACGTCGCGACCAACGCCACGCCGGACGAGGTGAAGGGGCTGTTCCGCAACTGCCGCCTGATCGGCCGACGGTTCCGCCTTGCCCACGTGGTCTTCGGCCCGGAGATCATCGAGGTGGCCACCTTCCGCGGCACCGGCGAGGAGGGCGGCGACGGCGACCGCCATATCGTCGACGGCCGGATCGTGCGCGACAACATCTGGGGGACGATCGAGGAAGACGCCGTCCGCCGCGACTTCCGCGTCAACGCGCTCTATTACGACATCGCCGACTTCAGCGTGCGCGACTATGTCGGCGGCATGCGCGATCTCGAAGACCGCACCATGCGGCTCATCGGCGACGCGGAGCAGCGCTACCGCGAGGACCCGGTGCGCATGCTGCGCGCCGCCCGCCTGGCCGCGAAACTCGGTTTCACCATCGACCGGGAGGCCGCCGAGCCCTTCGCCACGCTCGGTCACCTCCTCGGCGAGGCCTCGCCGGCCCGTCTGTTCGACGAGTCGCTGAAGCTGTTCCTCGCCGGCCATGGCCTCAAGAGCTTCAAGATGCTCGAAGCCTGCGGCCTCCTGAAATTCCTCTTCCCGGCGACGGCCCGCGCCCTCGAGCGCGGCGATCACGCGCTCCGCGCGCTGGTCGAGCAGGGCCTGGCGAACACCGATGCCCGCATCGCCGAGGGCAAGTCGGTCACGCCGGCCTTCCTCTATGCCGTCCTGCTCTGGGGCGAAGTGCGCGACCAGGCCCAGGGCTGGATCGCCCAGGGCTACGACGACAACGAGGCATGGCAGCGCGCCGCGGTGCACGTCGTGGGCGAGCAATGCCAGCGCGTGGCCATCCCGCGCCGCTTCACCTTCACCATGGAAGAAATCTGGGCATTGCAGCCGCGCTTCGAGCAGATCCACCGCAAGCGCGTGTTCCGCCTGATGTCGCACCCGCGCTTCCGTGCCGCCTTCGACTTCCTGCTGCTGCGCGCGCATGAATCGCCGCGCATGCGCGAACTCGGCGAGTGGTGGGCGCATGCCCAGCAACTTCCGCCGGAAATGCTGGCGGCGGCGCTCGGGGGCGGTGGGGTGCCCCCGCACGAACCGTCGGCCGCGCGTGGCGCTCCGGTGCGGAAGCGCCGCCGGCGCAAGCCGGTGGGGCGCGGCAAGGGCGAACCGGGCGGCGCGTGAACGCGCGTGCCTTCATCGGCCTGGGCGGCAATCTCGGTGATGCGCGGCGGACTCTGGAGTCCGCCATCGCGCGTCTGGCCGCCCATCCGGAGATCGACCTTGCCGCGCGTTCGCGCTTCTATCGCACGCCGCCCTGGGGCCTCGTCGACCAGCCGGATTTCGTGAACGCGGCGATCGCGGTCGATACCTCGCTCAGCCCTCACGCCTTGCTCGACGTGCTGCTGGCAACCGAGCAGGCCTTCGGACGCGTGCGCGACGGCGAACGCTGGGGGCCGCGCACCCTGGACCTCGACCTGCTCGCCTACGGCGACGCGATCGTCCACGACGAACGCCTCGAGCTACCGCATCCGCGCATGGCGCAGCGCGCCTTCGTACTGCTGCCGCTCTCCGACATCGATCCCGCCTACGCGATTCCGGGTCAGGGCACGGTCGCGAATTTGCTGGAAACGCTTGATACGCTGGGTTGCGAAGCTCTTTCCTAGCGCTTCGGCGAGGGCGTAGCATCGATCCGTGCCAGGAAGGCACATCAGGAACCGCTCATGGACGAGCCAGGAAAGACTATTTTCGTGCAGATTCCCGCCTACCGGGATCCCGAACTGCTGCCCACCCTCGTCGACCTCGTCGACCGTGCCACGTATCCCGATCGCCTGCATGTCAGCGTGTGCTGGCAACACGACGAGGGGGATTCGCCCGACAGTTTCGCCGCAGCGGGCTTCGACACGATCAGCAGCATCGTCAACGGGCGGCTCCACCATCGGCTCGCACGCCGCGGTGCCTGCCTGCGGATCTTCGACTATTCGATGAACGAATCGCGCGGCTGCGGGTGGGCGAGGGCGATCGCCCAGCAGGGCTTCGACGGAGAGGACTACACGCTGCAACTCGATTCGCACCATCGTTTCGCGCAAGGCTGGGACGAGCAGCTGACCGGCATGCTGGAGCGGATCCGCGGCGAGCGATACCCGCGTCCCGTGCTCGTGGCGCACCCGCCAGCGTACGAGCCCGGGCAGCCGGTGCCGGTGCGGTGCGAGGAGGGCTACCAGATCGATTTCGTGGCGTTCGGCGGTCCGGGCGTGGTGCGCACGCGATCGACGCCGATCGACTCTCCCGCGGGTCGCGTGGCGCCGGTACGGGCCAGGTTCTTCAGCGGCGGGTTCGCCTTCGCCGATGGGCGCTTCGTCCGCGACGTACCTGCCGATCCGGATCATTACTTCAATACCGAGGAGATCACCCTCGCCGTGCGCGCGTACACGCACGGCTACGATCTCTTCCATCCGCCCCGGCACGTGCTCTGGCACTACTACGGCCGCCACGGCGTGCCCAAGGTCTGGGAGGACCAGGCGAAGGCCCTGGCTCGTGGCGAGACCACGCTGGACGGCGCCCAGCTCGGCATGCGGGCGATGGCCGCGGCGGAGGCGGCCTTCGGCATGCATGGGGCGCCCGAACCGGTGACCTGGCTGGGACCGCGGCGCAGCCTCGAGGATTACGAGCGCTACGCGGGGCTCTGCTTCGCCCTGCGCGCGGCTACCCCGGAGGCCTTCGCACGCATCGCTCCCTCCGACGAGGACCTGGCTCTGGAACGGTGCGCCTGGGAAGCCAGGCTGAAGCCTGCGCCCTGGCTTCCTTGAGATACCTCGCCGGTAGGCGGACAATTCCCGTTTCTACCCATGAGGCGACAGAGCGTGTACGTCGAAAATGCGAGTACGCCGGCCCGCAAGCCGGTGACCGTGCCGGGACTGAAGGCGATGAAAGCCGAGGGCCGGAAGATCGTGATGCTCACCGCCTACGACGCGAGTTTTGCCGCGCAACTGGAATCCGCCGGAGTCGACGTGGCCCTGGTCGGCGATTCCCTGGGCATGGTGGTGCAAGGCCGGAAGAGCACGTTGCCGGTCACGATCGAGGAAATGGTCTACCACACCGCGGCCGTGGCCCGGGGGCTGACTTCGACCTTGCTGGTGGCGGACCTTCCGTTCATGAGCGACCGTGACGTGCCGTCCGCGATCGATGCGGCCACGCGGCTGGTCGCGCAGGGCGGCGCGGCCATGGTGAAGATCGAAGGCGCTGGCCGGATCTGCGAGGTGATCGCCGCTCTGGCCGAGCGCGACATCCCCGTCTGTGCCCACCTGGGCCTCACGCCGCAGTCGGTGAACCGCTTCGGTGGATACAAGGTGCAGGGAAAGACTCAGGAAGCGGCCGAGCGCCTTTTCGCCGATGCGAAGGCGGTCGAGGCCGCCGGTGCGGACCTGCTCGTGCTCGAATGCGTTCCCGCCGCGCTGGCGGCGCGGATCACCGCCGAGCTGTCGATCCCGACCATCGGCATCGGCGCGGGCGTGGACTGCGATGGCCAGGTACTGGTGGTCTACGACATGCTCGCCCTGACGCCGGGCAAGCGACCCAGATTCTCCAAGAACTTCCTCGCCGGCCGCGATTCCATCCAGGCTGCCATCGCCGCCTATGCCGACGACGTGCGCGAGAAGCGCTTCCCTGGCATCGAGCACAGCTTTACCTGAGGACACCACCATGCAGACCGTCACCGATGCCGCCGCACTTCGTGCGGCGATCCGGGGCTGGCGCACCGCCGGTCATACCGTCGGCTTCGTGCCGACCATGGGCAACCTGCACGCAGGCCACCATTCGCTCCTGAAGCTGGCCCGCGCGCGCGCCGACCGCGTCGTCGCCAGCGTCTTCGTCAATCCGACCCAGTTCGGTCCGGGAGAGGATTTCGAGCGCTATCCGCGCACCCTGGCCCAGGATCAGGCCGGCCTCGCCGAGGCCGGATGCCACATCTTGTTCGCGCCCGACGTGGCCACGATGTATCCCTTCGGTCCCACGGCCAGCGTAAGCATCCACGTGCCGGTGATCACCGACACGCTGGAAGGTGCTCACCGGCCCGGCCATTTCGATGGCGTGGCCACCGTGGTCGCCAAGCTGTTCAGCCTGGTCCAGCCGGACCTGGCCGTCTTCGGCCAGAAGGACTTCCAGCAGCTGAAGGTCATCGAGCGGATGGTCCGCGACCTGTCGCTGCCGGTGAAGGTCATGTCCGCCCCCACGTTGCGCGACGACGACGGCCTGGCCCTGAGCTCACGCAACCAGTACCTCTCCGCACAGGAGCGGGCCAGGGCGCCGATGATCCATGCCACCCTCCAGCAGGTGCGCGACCTGTTCCGCCAGGGTCATGCCTGGCAGGCCCTGGAGACGGCCGCCCGGGCGCGCCTGGAGCGGGCGGGCTTCGTGCCTGACTACGTGGCCATCCGACGTGCGGAGGACCTTGGCGAGCCGGGCGCGGACGAGCGGGACGGCCTGATCGCCCTGGTGGCCGCCCGCCTGGGCGCCACCCGCCTGATCGACAACCTGCCGTTCGACTGAATCGTCTTCACGGGCGGGGACTTGCGTTTCATCGCGCGGTCCCCCATAAAGCGCAGCAACAGAGGAAGCCCTCGCGACGGACGGGCAACCCTCCGTTAGAATGGGCGTTTTGCACTAACGAACCCCAGAGACCGCCATGCACCTCAACATGCTCAAGTGCAAGATCCACCGCGCCACGGTGACTCACGCCGAGCTGAACTACGAAGGTTCGATCGCCATCGACGGCATCCTGCTCGATGCCGCCGGCATACGCGAGTACGAGCAGATCCACGCCTGGAACATCAGCAACGGCGAGCGCTTCGTCACCTATGCGCTGCGTGCGGAAGAGGGCTCCGGCATCATCTCGGTGAACGGCAGCGCGGCGCGCCGCGTGTCCACGGGCGATCTTCTGATCATCGCCGCGTTCGTGGGCCTGTCGGAGGCGGAACTGGCGAAGTACCAGCCGGACCTCGTCTACGTGGACCAGAACAACCTCATCACCCACACGAACCATTCGATTCCGAAGCAGGCGGCCTGATCCATACAATCCACTTGCGCTGCACTGCGGTAAGATCGCTGCTTCCCCTCCGTTGCAGCCAAGTGGAAGCCATGGAATCAAAGCACGCACCGTTGCCCTCGTTCGAAGAGCACGCCTCCCGCCTCGCCGGGACCCACCTGCGCCAGCTCGTGCAGGACGCCGCCCGCGGGGAACGCCTGCGCAAGCGCATGGGCCCCATCCTCCTCGACATATCGCGGCAGAAGCTCGACATCGCCGCGCTCGATGCCGTCGGGACCTACATCGAAAGCACGGGCTGGAAGGCCGCGCGCGACGCGATGTTCGAGGGCAAGCACATCAATACCTCCGAGGATCGCGCGGTGCTGCACACGGCCCTGCGCGGTGCTGCGTCGCGCCATCCGGCGGCGCCGGCAGAGGTCCGCAAGGACGTCGCCGACGCCCTGGACAAGATGGAAACCATCGTCAACGCCGTGCACCGGGGCGAGGGCGAGTCGGTGGGATTGATCGGCGGGGTCACCGACGTGGTGAACATCGGCATCGGCGGGTCCGACCTCGGTCCGCGCCTCGCCGTGCATGCGCTGGAACAGTTCCATGTCAAGGGCATCACCAGCCACTTCCTGACCAACGTCGACGGCCAGGCCGCGACGGACCTGATGAACAGCCTCGACCCGGCGCACACGCTGGTCATCCTCGTGTCCAAGAGCTTCAACACGCAGGAAACCCTGCTCAACGGCGGGGTGTTCCGCAACTGGATCCTGAAGGCCAACGGCGGCGACGAACAGAAGACGGCGAAGCATTTCATCGCCGTGAGCTCGAACGTCGAAGCGGTGCAGAAGTGGGGCGCATCTCAGGTGCTGCCGATGTGGGACTACGTCGGCGGCCGTTTCTCGCTGTGGTCCGCGGTGGGCGCATCGATCGCCTTCTCCATTGGCATGAAGGGCTTCCGCGAGCTGCTCGCCGGTGCCGCCGAAGCCGACGACCATTTCCGCACCGCCGAATGGCAGGACAACCTGCCGGTGCTGCTGACGATCGCCGAGGTCTGGAACCGCAACATCCTCGGCCGCAGCAGCCGCGCCGTGGTGCCGTACGTCGATTCCCTTGCCGATCTCCCGTCCTACCTGCAGCAGCTGGAAATGGAGAGCCTGGGCAAGCATGTGCATCCGGACGACGGCAGCGAAGTGAGCCAGCCCACCGTGCCGGTCGTCTGGGGCAGCATCGGCACGAATGCGCAGCACGCGTATTTCCAGGCGCTGCACCAGGGCACCGATACCGTACCGCTGGAATTCATCGGCCTGGTGAAGCCGGCGCACCCCCTGCGCGAGAACCACGACGTATTGCTGTCCAACCTGCTGGCGCAGGCCGCGGCGCTTTCGCTGGGCAAGACCTTCGACGAAGCGCTGGCCGAAGCGAAGAGCGGCAGTGAAGCGGAGCGCCGTGCGCTCGCCGCGCAGCGCACCTTCAAGGGCGACCGTCCGAGCACGGTGTTCATGCTCGATTCGCTGACCCCGCATTCGCTCGGTGCGCTGATCGCGCTGTACGAGCACAAGGTGTTCATGCTCGGCCACCTTTGGGGCATCAACGCGTTCGACCAGTGGGGTGTGGAGCTGGGCAAGGTGATCGCCAAGCAGATTTACCCATCGCTCGCCAACGACAAGGACCCGGGCGACCTCGACCAGTTCGACGGTGCCACGCGCGCCTTGATAAGCGCGATCCGGGCGCGCCGCTGATCGGCTGAGAAAAACCCGGCTCCGGCCGGGTTTTTTCGTTTCGCCCTGCCAAAAGAAGTCGCCTCCGCCTACGACCGCTGGCGTATCGCTTGCGCCGCTGCATTCGCCGCACAATCGAGCCGTCAACTACCCATGGATGGGGAGAAGGCTCATGGAGCGACGCCGTTTCCGATCGCTTGCGATCGTCTCTTTGTTTCTGTTCGCAGCCTGGGCGGTGCAGGCCGTGCCAGCCGCCGTCGTGCTGGCGCCACCCACGGAAGCCGGGCCGGACGTCGCGCGGCATTTGCAGGAGCGCTACAACCAGGACTGGACCGAATGCCGGCCCGCCTACACGCCGGCCGTGCTGTGCTCCGGGGTATTGATGCGCGGGACCGCCTGGTCGACGGGATTCCATTCCTGGATCCCCAATCCGGCGACGTCTGCCGGCGGTGTCTCGTTTTCGTGGCTGCGCCAGGATTCGAACTTTCCGCGGACGGCGTACCCGAACGGCTTCATCGTGTACCCGCACTATTTTTCCGATGACCCGTATTTCTACCAGCTGATCATCAACTGCGGTTACGTCATCAACGCGGGAACCGGGAGCCTTCCCGACAAATGCCGTACGCCTTGTCATCGGGCAGGGATCACCACGGCGTCGCAGTGGCTGTCCAAATATCCCGCCGGTTCCTACGGCTGCGCCTTCAAGATCGCGCCTGGCGATGCCGCGCCGAACCCCGCGCAGGCATGGATGCAGATCGTTGCGGTTAGGAAGGCACGCGCCATCTTCGCATGGAACGAAATCATGCTGGCCATATGGCCGCAGAACACACATGCCAACATGCCGCTCGAGGCGTTCTTTTACACGTCCGGGAACGCGACGGCGCTGAACAATGCGAAGAATGACCAGAAGGACTTCAAGGCCACGGCGGGGCGCTGGGTGCCGATCATCCGCTGGACGCCCCCGGCTGCGATCAACGGCAGGGCGATGTTCGAGTTCAACGCGGCCGACCAGGCCATAGCGAACTGATCCTGCCAAAAAATCCCATGGCGCTCCTACAACGTTGGTCATATCGCGCGCTCGATCGGATGCGGTGCAAAGTAAGGCCGCACGGTCGCTCAAGGATGGAGCAGCGCCATGGAAGGTCTCCGTAAAGGCTGGTTGTCTCTTGTCGTCTTGCTGGCACTGGTCGCCGGCTGCGCCACGCAGCAGCTTCACGCGCCTCCGACGGAAAGCGGCCCTGTGGTCGCGGAACACCTCGAAGAGCGCTACAACCAGGACTGGACGGAATGCCGGCCGAGCTACACGCCCGCCGTCCTCTGCTCCGGAGTGCTGATGCGGGGAACCAACTGGTCGCCCGGATTCCATTCCTGGATACCCAATCCGAACACATCCGCCGGCGGTGTTTCGTTTTCCTGGCTTCGCCAGGATTCGAATTTCCCCAGGACGCTTTATCCGAACGGTTTCATCGTCTATCCCCATTACTACTCGGACGATCCGTACTTCTACCAGCTGATCGTGAATTGCGGCTACGTGCAGGACGCCGGCACCGGAAGCCTCCCGGACAAGTGCAGGACGCCTTGCCACCGGTCCGGCGTGACGACTGCCGCGCAGTGGCTGGCAACCTATCCCGTCGGCAACTATGGCTGCGCGTTCAAGATAGCGCCCGGCGACGCCGCGCCGAACCCCGCGCAGGCATGGATGCAGATCGTGGAAGTCCGGAAGGCCCGGGGGTTGTTCGTGTGGAATGAAATCATGCTGGCCATGTGGCCGCAGGATACGCACGCCAACATGCCCCTGGAGGCGTTCTTCTATACCGCCAACAACGCCGCGGCCCTCGCCAATGCGAAGAACGACCAGATGGATTTCAAGGCCACCGCGGGCCGTTGGGTGCCGATCATCCGCTGGACCCCGCCGCCATCGATGAACGGCCGGGCGATCTTCACCTATGACCCGGCGGACCAGGCCATCGCCAACTAGGCAACAAGGCGCTGTGCGTTCACTTCCATGGAAGGAAAACTGCGTATGGATGTCCTGCCGAAGCGGTTCCTGGCGAACGTGGCCCTTGCCTTTGCACTGGCTGGCTGTCTCCAGAAACAACCGGACCGGACTCCCTCAGCGACACCCGCGACGATCACCGAAGACGGCCCTACCGTCGCGATGCATCTCACGGAGCGCTATGAGGAAGCGAGGGACGATTGCGGGACCCCCACGCGTCCCGCCTTCCTGTGCTCGGGCATCCTGATGCGCTCGACGGAATATTCGCTGGCCTACCGCTCCTGGCTCCCCAACCCGGCCACCGCCTCGTGGGGCGTGGCGTTCTCGTGGCTGCGCCAGGACTCCAACTTTCCGGAGAACCTTCCTTCCGGCAACGGCTTCATCGTCTATCCCTGGTTCTACGCCGACGACGTGCCGGGCCAGTATCTACAGCTCAACGTGCGCTGCATCTATCCGCAGGACGCATGGACGGAAGGTCCGGACCGTTGCCGGGTGGTGTGCCAGAAACAGGGCGTGTTCAGCGCGGCGCAGTGGCTCGATCGCTTCACCGACGACCGGGACCAATGCGCCTTCGACGTGTCGTACGGGGCGGAAGATACGGCCCACGCCTGGATCCAGGCGAAACTGGTGCGCCAGGCGCGAGGCGTCTTCCGGCGCAATGAGGTCGTGCTGGAAGCCTGGCCCCAGAACGTCGGCGTGCGCATGCCCCTGGAGGCCTTCTTCTATCGCGACAACTGTTACGACCACCACGACTGCCTGCCGCCTTATCACGTGGCGCAGCGCCGTACGGATGCGAAGCTCGACCAGAACGATTTCCTGAGGACGACGAACCGCTGGGTACCGGTCATCCGCTGGACGCCGGCAACCTCGCCCGCGGGGAGAGCGCGCTTCACGTATGACCCGGCCGACCAGGGAACGCCGCCGCCGTCTCGTAAATCCTGATCGTCGATCAGACTTCCAGCGTCGCCAGGTCGCCCTTTTCCTCGAGCCACTGCTTGCGGTCGCCGGCACGCTTCTTCGCGAGGAGCATGTCCATCAGCTTCTGCGTGCCGTCGTCGGCATCGACCGTGAGCTGGACGAGGCGACGCGTGTCCGGGTGGATGGTGGATTCGCGCAGCTGCGCCGGATTCATCTCACCCAGGCCCTTGAAGCGCGTGACGCTCACGGCACCCTTCATCTTCTCCCGTTCCACCTTCTCGAGCATCAGGCGCTTTTCTTCCTCGTCGAGGCAGTAGAACACCTGCTTGCCCACGTCGACGCGGAACAGCGGCGGCATGGCCACGAACACGTGGCCCTCGCGCACCAGCGCCGGAAAGTGGCGCAGGAACAGCGCAGAGAGCAGGGTGGCGATGTGCAGTCCGTCCGAATCGGCGTCGGCGAGGATCACCACCTTGCCGTAGCGCAGGCCGGACAGGTCGTCCTTGCCCGGGTCGCAGCCGATCGCCACGGCGAGGTCATGGACCTCTTGCGAGGCGAGCACGGCACCGGATTCGACTTCCCAGGTGTTGAGGATCTTGCCGCGCAGCGGAAGGATCGCCTGGAAGTCCTTGTCGCGCGCCTGCTTGGCCGAGCCGCCTGCCGAGTCGCCCTCGACGAGGAAGAGTTCGGTGCGGGTGAGGTCGGTGGCGGCGCAGTCGGCGAGCTTGCCCGGCAGGGCGGGACCCTGGGTGATCTTCTTGCGCACCACCTGCTTCGCCGCCTTGAGGCGTGCGCTGGCGCGTTCGATGGCGAGCTGGGCGATCTTCTCGCCGAGCTCCACGTGCTGGTTGAGCCAGAGGCTGAAGGCATCGTGCACCACGCCTTCGACGACGCCGGCGGCGTTGCGCGAAGACAGGCGCTCCTTCGTCTGGCCCGCGAATTGCGCGTCCTGCAACTTGATGCTGAGCACGAAGGCGAGGCGTTCCCACACGTCTTCCGGGGCCAGCTTCACGCCCCGCGGCAGCAGGTTGCGCAGGTCGCAGAACTCGCGGATGGCATTGGTCAGGCCCGAGCGCAGGCCGTTCACGTGCGTGCCGCCCTGCGCGGTGGGAATCAGGTTGACATAGCTTTCCTGCACCAGGTCGCCTTCCGGCAGCCAGGCGAGGGCGACGTCCAGCGTATCGGTGTCGCGCGCGAAATGTTTCACGAACAGCTCGGCCGGCAGGGCTTCGGCGCCCTGGAGTTCGCCGCGCAGGTAATCGGGCAGGCCGTCCTCGTAGTACCACTCGCTGGTCTCGCCGCCTTCCTCGACCAGGCGCACGGTGAGGCCCGCGCAGAGCACCGCCTTGGCGCGCAGCAGGTGCTTGAGCTTCGAAACGAGGATCTTCGGCGTGTCGAAGTACTTGGGGTCCGGCCAGAAGCGCAACGTGGTGCCGGTCTTCTTCTTCGGCACGCTGCCGATCACCTCGAGCTCGCTGGCGCGGTCGCCGTTGGCGAAGCTCATCCGGTATTCCTGGCCGTCGCGGCGGATCGTCACGTCCACGCGCGAGGAAAGCGCGTTCACCACCGACACGCCGACGCCGTGCAGGCCGCCGGAGAACGCGTAGTTCTTGTTCGAGAACTTGCCGCCCGCGTGCAGGCGGGTGAGGATCAGTTCGACGCCCGGCACCTTCTCTTCCGGATGGATGTCCACCGGCATGCCGCGGCCATCGTCGGTGACCTCCACCGAACCGTCGTTGAAGACGACGACCTCGATGATCTTCGCGTGTCCCGCCAGGGCCTCGTCGACGGAGTTGTCGATGACTTCCTGCGCCAGGTGGTTCGGGCGCGAGGTATCCGTGTACATGCCGGGGCGGCGCTTGACCGGGTCAAGGCCGCTGAGGACTTCGATGTCTGAGGCGTTGTAGCGAGTGTTCATGGGGTGTGGTGCTCGTTCGTAGCCGGGCAGGATGGGGCGTTGGGGTCGCGGCGGTCAAGCCTGCGCGCGCCCCGTATCACGCCCCGAGACCGGCCGGCGATGGGGGCGCCGTTACAACGGCGCGCAATGCCATTCGAGCCACTCGCGGTCCGCTCCGTCCAGCAGGGGCGACAGCGCGGCGCGCACCGTGGCGTGGTAGTCGTCCAGCCAGGCCCGTTCCGAAGGCTCGAGCAGGCGCGGCTCCAGCCCGCGGCGGTCGAACGGGCAGAGCGTAAGCGTTTCAAAGGCGAAGAATTCACCGAACTCGGTGCTGTCCGCCTGGGTCACCACGGCGAGGTTCTCGTGGCGGATGCCGTAGCGGCCCGGCTTGTACAGGCCCGGCTCGATCGAGGTGATCATGCCGGTTTCCAGGGGAACCAGCGCGCCGCCGGCCAGCGGGGGCCGGATGCCGTGCGGCCCCTCGTGCACGTTGAGGAAGTAACCCACGCCGTGGCCCGTGCCATGTCCGAAGTCCATGCCGGCGGCCCAGAGCGGAGCGCGGGCGAGGGCATCCAGCTGCGGGCCGCTGGCCCCCTTCGGGAAGCGCGCGCGGGACAGCGCGATCATGCCCTTCAGCACCAGCGTGGCGTCGCGGCGCTGCTCATCGGTGACCGGCCCGAGGGCCAGGACACGGGTGATGTCCGTGGTGCCACCCAGGTATTGGCCGCCGGAATCCACCAGCAGAAGGCCCTTCGCCGCGAGCGGGCTGAAGCCCGCGGGCGTGGCCCGGTAATGCGGCAGGGCGCCGTTCGCCTGGTAGCCGGCGATGGTGGAGAAGCTCTCGCCGATGAAGCCGGCCTGTGCGGCGCGCGCCTCTCGGACGATCGTGTCGACATCCAGCTCGGTAAGCGGCTCACCGGCGGCGACGCCCGTCTCGATGCGCCGGAAGGCCCTGGCCAGCGCTGCGCCGTCGCGGCGCATCACGTCGCGGATGTGGTCGAGCTCCTCCGGCGTCTTGCGCGCCTTCTGCGCCGTGGACGGGTTCGCCGCGCGGACCTGCTTCACCGGAGCGGAGAGGCCTTCGAGCAGTGCTACCACGACGCGGCTCGCGTCATACATCAGGACGGCGTCGTCGGGGAGCGCGGCGATCGCCGAAGCGGCGGTGGCGTAGCCGGCCAGGGAGATGCCGTCGGCTGCCAGCGTGGCCTTGACCTCGGCCGGAACCTTGGCGCCGTCGACGAACAGCGTGGCCGTGGTTTCGCCGATCAGCAGGTGGGCGAGGAAGACCGGGTTGTAGTCGACATCCGCACCGCGCAGGTTGGTCAGCCAGGCGATATCGTCGAGGCTCGACAGCAGGTGGTGCGTGGCACCGGCCCGGCGCATCGCGGTGCGGACGTGACGCAGCTTGTCGGCACGCGCCACGGCGGCGAAGGGGGCAGCGTGGGCGAAGACGGGCGCCGCCGGCGGGGCAGGGCGATCGGCCCAGGCCAGCCCCGGCAGGTCGAGGTCCGTGCGCAGGCTGGCTCCGGCTTCCTGGAGACGCCGGGCGAGGTTTTCCGCCGCGGCCACGGCGAGGCTGTCTCCCGCGACGGCCACCACGTCGCCTTCGCCGAGTTGTCCGGCCAGCCAGGCCACGTGCTCGGGCGTGTGCGCCACGTTGAGCTTCATCAGCGGCAATCCGCTGCCGGCCAGCTCGGCCTCGGCCTGCGAGAAGTACCGGGAGTCGGTCCAAAGGCCGCCGCCGGTGGCGGTCACCACCAGGGTGCCGGCCGAACCGGTGAAGCCGGAAAACCATTCCCGGGCCTGCCAGCGCGACGGGAGGTACTCGGAGAGGTGCGGATCGGCCGAGGGGACGATGACGGCGGCGACGCCTTCACGTGCCATGGCCGCGCGGAGGACGGCGAGGCGGGCGGGGATAGGGGAAGTGCTCATCCCCCCATGGTAGCGAAATGCCCCAGTAGGAGCGGCCCTGGCCGCGACAGCCTTTTGCGAAACGCACAGGCCCTGGTGCGCCCCGCGAAAAGCTGTCGCGGCCAGGGCCGCTCCTACAGGGAGCCGGGGCCGGGTTTTTCCGTTCAGGTCCCACTCGCGAGTGGGGACGCACTCGGGTAAAATACAAATTTCCAGCACTGGCTGCTCGCATGACTCCCCTGATTTTCGTCACCGGCGGCGTGGTGTCTTCCCTTGGGAAAGGCATCGCAGCGGCGTCGCTTGCCTCCATCCTCGAGGCGCGTGGTCTTTCCGTGACCATGATGAAGCTCGATCCGTACATCAATGTGGATCCGGGCACCATGAGCCCCTTCCAGCACGGGGAGGTGTACGTCACGGACGATGGCGCCGAGACCGACCTCGACCTGGGCCATTATGAGCGCTTCGTGCGCACGCGCCTTACCGGCAAGAATTCCATCACCGCCGGCAAGATCTACGAGTCCGTGATCCGCAAGGAGCGCCGGGGCGATTACCTGGGCGCCACGGTCCAGGTGATCCCGCACATCACCGACGAGATCAAGCATTCCATCCACGAGGCCACGCGTGGCTTCGACGTGGCCCTGGTGGAGATCGGCGGTACCGTCGGCGACATCGAATCGCTGCCCTTCCTCGAGGCCATCCGCCAGTTGCGCATCGAGCACGGCCCGGAGAAGTGCATGTTCGTGCACCTCACCCTCGTGCCGTTCATCAAGGCCGCCGGCGAGATCAAGACTAAGCCCACCCAGCATTCGGTGAAGGAACTGCGCTCCATCGGTATCCAGCCCGACGTGCTGCTGTGCCGTTGCGAAGAGCCGCTGCCCGAAGGCGAGCGCCACAAGATAGCGCTGTTCACCAACGTGCCGAAAAACGCCGTCATCAGCACGATCGACGTCGACGTCATCTACAAGCTGCCCATGTGGCTGCACGAGCAGGGCCTGGATGACCTGGTCATCCGCCGCCTCGGCCTCGACGCCGGTCCGGCGGACCTCTCCAGCTGGGAGCGCACGGTCGAGGCCGTGGAGCATCCGCGCGACGAGATCACCGTGGCCATCGTCGGCAAGTACGTGGAACACAAGGACGCGTACAAGTCGCTGGGCGAAGCGCTTCGCCACGGCGGCATCAAGCAGAGCACGCGGGTGAACCTGCGCTGGGTGGATTCGGAAGACGTCGAGGCGCGCGGTCCACGCGTGGTGCTCGGCGACGCCGACGCCATCCTCGTCCCCGGCGGCTTCGGCAAGCGCGGCTTCGAGGGCAAGATCCTCGCCGCCCAGTTCGCCCGCGAAACCGGCGTGCCTTATTTCGGCATCTGCTACGGCATGCACGCCGCGGTGGTGGAGTTCGCCCGCAACATCGCCGGCCTGGCACAGGCCGATTCGAGCGAGAACGACCGCAACACGCCCGACCCGGTCATCGCGCTGATCACCGAGTGGACCACCGCCACCGGCGAAACCGAGGTGCGCTCCGAGCGCTCCGACCTCGGGGGTACCATGCGCCTGGGCGCGCAGGAGTGCCGCCTGAAGGCCGGCACGCTGGCGCGCGAACTCTACGGCGAAGACGTGGTGCGCGAGCGCCACCGCCATCGCTACGAGTTCAACAACCGTTACCGCCAGTCGTTCGAGGACCTGGGCCTCGTCATCTCCGGCAAGTCGATGGACGACCTGCTGGTGGAGATCGTCGAATTGCCGCGCCAGGTGCATCCGTGGTTCCTCGGCTGCCAGGCGCATCCGGAGTTCACTTCCACCCCGCGCGAAGGCCACCCGTTGTTCATCGGCTTCGTGCGCGCCGCGCGCGAATACAAGGCCGTTCGCGAAGGCGAGAAGCTCGCCGTCCGCTCCGAGGAGTCTGCTGCATGAAGCTTTGTGGTTTCGAGGCCGGTCTCGACCAGCCGCTGTTCCTGATCGCCGGCCCCTGCGTCATCGAATCGATGCAGTTACAGCTCGACGTCGCGGGCAAGCTGAAGGAGATCACCGGCCGGCTGGGCATCAACTTCATCTTCAAGTCCAGCTTCGACAAGGCCAACCGCTCCTCCGGTTCCAGCTTCCGCGGCCCGGGCATGGAAGAAGGTCTGAAAGTGCTCGACGCCGTGAAGAAGCAGATCGGCGTGCCGGTGCTTACCGACGTGCACGAATACACGCCGATGAACGAGGTCGCCGCCGTCGTCGACGTGCTGCAGACCCCGGCCTTCCTCGCCCGCCAGACGGACTTCATCCAGAACGTGGCTCGCGCCGGCAAGCCGGTGAACATCAAGAAGGGCCAGTTCCTCGCGCCCTGGGACATGAAGAACGTCGTGCAGAAGGCCTTCGACGTGGGCAACCACGACATCATGGTCTGCGAGCGCGGCGCGAGCTTCGGCTACAACAACCTCGTGTCCGACATGCGTTCGCTCGCGGTCATGCGCGAGACGGGCTGCCCCGTGGTGTTCGACGCCACCCATTCGGTGCAGTTGCCGGGCGGCCAGGGCACCAGCTCCGGCGGCCAGCGCGAATTCGTACCGGTGCTGGCGCGTGCGGCGGTGGCGGTGGGCGTGGCGGGCCTGTTCGCCGAGACCCATCCCGACCCGGCCAAGGCGCTGAGCGACGGGCCGAACGCATGGCCGCTCGATCAGATGGAAGAACTGCTCGAGACCCTGATGGAACTCGACCAGGCCGTGAAGCGCCGCGGGTTCACGAAGCACGCCTGATCGTTCCCCGGAACGGTATCATTGACGCAATCGCGGGGAGGCCGGCTGGATGACTGACGACAACGGGATCCACGATGCCGGCGCACCCCGCCTGCACGCGGTGCGCATGCCACAGTCGGGTCACGGCGTCGCCTCGTTCGTCATCGGCCTGGTGTCCGGCCTCGTCATCCTGGCCGCCATCGCCTTCTCCGCACTGATCGTCGCCTCCGGCGATGCCGAACAGCACATGGGCGTGTTCGGCCTCGTCGGCATCGTCGTGTGCGCGTTCCTGGCCCTCTCGCTGATCGGGCTCGTCCTCGGATTCGTCGCCCTGCGCCGCCAGGACCGCCGCCGCACGTTCGGCGCGATCGGGCTCGGGCTCAACGCACTCATCCTCGTCGGTACCGCGGGCCTCATGCTCGTCGGTACCTTCTTCAGTCATTCCAACTCGTAACGGGAAGCGCATGACCACGTCCATCACCACCATCCACGCCCGCGAGATCCTCGATTCGCGCGGTAACCCGACCCTCGAAGCCGAGGTGACCCTCGCCGACGGTTCGTTCGGCCGCGCCGCGGTGCCCAGCGGCGCCTCCACCGGCACGCGCGAAGCCGTGGAACTGCGCGACGGCGATAAGAGCCGCTATGGCGGCAAGGGCGTGAAGAACGCGGTGGCGAACGTGAATACCACGATCGCGAAGGCGCTGGCCGGCTTCGACGCCGCCGACCAGAAGGGCCTGGACACGAAGCTGATCGCGCTCGACGGCACCGACAACAAGGGCAAGCTGGGTGCCAACGCGCTGCTCGGCGTCTCGATGGCCGCCGCGCACGCCGTGGCCGCCTCGCGCAAGCAGGCGCTGTGGCAATACCTGATGGTGGACGGCGGCGGTTCGCTGCCGGTGCCGATGATGAACATCATCAACGGCGGCGCCCATGCCGACAACAACGTCGACGTGCAGGAGTTCATGGTGCTTCCGGTCGGCGCGCCGAACTTCGCCGAGGCGCTGCGTTATGGCGCCGAGATCTTCCACGCGCTGAAGTCCGTGCTCAAGGGCCGCGGCCTCAATACCGCGGTGGGCGACGAAGGCGGTTTCGCGCCGAACCTCAAGTCCAACGTGGAAGCGCTGGACACCATCCTCGAGGCGGTGAACAAGGCCGGTTACAAGGTCGGCAGCGACATCCTGCTCGGCCTCGACGTGGCCAGTTCGGAGTTCTTCAAGGACGGCAAGTACGACCTCGAGGGCGAGGGCAAGGTCTTCACGCCGGAACAGTGGGTCGACACGCTGGCCTCCTGGGCGAAGCAATATCCGATCGTCACGATCGAGGACGGCATGGCCGAAGGCGATTGGACCGGCTGGGCCCATCTGACGAAAGTCCTCGGCGAAGGCATCCAGCTGGTCGGCGACGACCTGTTCGTCACCAATCCGAAGATCTTCCAGGAAGGCATCGACAAGAAGATCGCCAACGCCATCCTGATCAAGGTCAACCAGATCGGTACGCTGTCCGAGACGCTCGAGGCCATCGCCATGGCCGACCGCGCGAAGTACGCGGCCATCGTCTCGCATCGTTCGGGCGAAACCGAGGACACCACCATCTCCGACATCGCCGTGGCCACCACCGCGACGCAGATCAAGACCGGCTCGCTGTGCCGGACCGACCGCGTGGCGAAGTACAACCAGCTGCTGCGCATCGAGGAAGCACTCGGCGCGAAGGCGAAGTATGCCGGGCGCGCCGCGTTCCCGAACCTGTCGAAGCTGCCTGGCTGAGTCCTCTCTTGAGTAACGCGGCAATCCTGCGCTGGGTCGGTCTGATCCTCGTCATCATCCTCATCGCGCTACAGCTGAAGCTGTGGGTCGGCGGTGGGGGCATGGCCGAGGTCGAGTCGCTGCGCGAATCGGTCAGGAAGCAGACCGAGGAGAACGCGGGATTGCAGAAGCGCAACCAGGCGCTGGCCGCCGACGTGGAAGACCTGAAGCACGGCGAGCAGGCCACCGAGGCGCGGGCCCGCCAGGAACTGGGCCTGATCAAGCCCGGCGAAACGTTCTACCAGGTGGTCGAACCGGGGGCCGCCACGAGCGCGCCCCCGCCGCCTCCGCCCGTCGCCCCCGGCGGCCAGTGATGGACGCGCTGTGGTGTGTCCTGCCGGCCGCTGGTAGAGGCGTCCGCGCAGGCGGCGACCGGCCGAAGCAATACCAGCCCATCGCCGGACGGCCGATGCTCGACCGCACGCTCGAGCGTCTGGCCACGCATCCGCTCATCGCCGGCTTCGTGTTGGCGATCGCGGCGGACGATCGCCATTTCGCCGCCGTGGAGAGCATCGGCGGCAAGCCGCTGCTCGTGGCGACCGGTGGCGGCGAGCGTGCCGATTCGGTGCTGGCAGGGCTTTTGGCCTTGCCCTCATCCGTGGCGGACGGCGACTTCGTGCTCGTCCACGATGCAGCGCGCCCATGCGTGCGGGCCGACGACATCACCCGGCTCATCGAGCGGGCGGGGCAGGGGGAGGGCGGATTGCTGGGTGCGCCGCTGCGTGACACCCTGAAGCGTGCGGACGACGGCTGTCGCAGCATCGCCACCGAGCCGCGGGAGCGGCGGTGGCGCGCGTTCACGCCGCAGATGTTCCGGCGTGGGGCGCTGGTTCGTGCACTTCGCCTTGCCGGCGAGACGGGTATCGTGGTGAGCGATGAAGCGATGGCGATGGAACGGCTTGGCGTGTCGCCCTTGCTGGTGGAAGGTTCGGAAGACAATATCAAGGTGACCACGCCCGCGGATTTCGCCCTGGCGGAATTCCTGCTCGAGAGGACCAGGTAATGCGCATCGGTCAAGGATTCGACGTCCACGCTTTTGGCGAGGGCGACCATGTGATGCTGGGTGGCGTGCGGGTGCCGCATACGCGGGGCGTGCTGGCGCATTCCGACGGCGACGTGGTGCTACACGCGCTGTGCGACGCCCTGCTCGGGGCCCTGGCCCTGGGCGATATCGGCAAGCATTTTCCGCCATCCGACGAGACATGGCGCGGCGCGGACAGCCGGAGCTTCGTGCGCGCCGTCGCGGCCATGCTGGCCGAACGCGGCTACGAACTCGGCAATGCCGACATCACCGTGATCTGCGAAGCGCCGAAGGTGGGCCCGCACGCGCCGAAAATGTGCGAGGCCATCGCCGCGGACCTCGGCGTGGACGCGGACCGCATCAGCATCAAGGCAACCACCACCGAAACCCTCGGCTTCACCGGCCGCCGCGAAGGCATAGCGGCGCTCGCGACCGTTCTGGTGGTGCGCGCATGAGCGAGACCGAGCCGCGCGCGTCGACGCCCCGGCTGCACGACCGGCTGGAGGCGATCACGGACCTGCTGCGCCGCAGGGAAGACCTGCTTGCGTTCGCCGGTGCCGTGCCCGACGGCGACGAAGCCGCGCTCGAAGCCACCGATGCGGAATTACAGGCACGCCTCGACGAATTGCATCCGGCCGACCTGGCCGACGTGCTCGAGTCGTTGCCGCTGGGGGACCGTCTCGCCGTCTGGCAGCGCGTGCGTTCGGACCGCGATGGCGACATCCTCCTCGAAGTCTCGGACTCCGTCCGCGAATCGCTGATTGCGGACATGGACGACCGCGAGATCCTCGCCGCCGTCGAACCGCTCGACGCCGACGAACTGGCCGACCTGGTCGACGACCTGCCGACCGAGGTGCTGCCGGAACTGATGGCCAGCCTCGACGCCCAGGAGCGCGAGCGCGTCCAGGCCGCGATGTCCTACGAGGACGACCAGGTCGGCGCGTTGATGGACTTCGACATGGTCACCATCCGCGAGGACATCAGCCTCGAGGTGGTGCTGCGCTACCTGCGCCGCTTCGACGAGCTGCCGGCGCAGACCGACAAGCTGTTCGTCGTGAACGCGGACAACGTGCTCACCGGCGTGCTGCCGCTGCACTGGCTGCTGGTGAATCCGCCGGAGAGGATGGTCCACGAGATCATGGCGCCGGACGTGAACACCTTCCGTCCGGAAGACGATGCCTACGACGTGGCCCAGGCCTTCGAACGCTACGACCTGGTCACCGCACCCGTCGTCGATACGCAGCAGCGCCTCATCGGCCGCATCGCCGTGGACGCCATGCTCGACTTCATCCGCGAGGAGAGCGAAACCGAGGCGCTGTCGCGCGGCGGCCTGCGCGAGGAAGAAGACATCTTCGCCTCCGTATGGAAGTCCGTGCAGAACCGCTGGGCCTGGCTGGCGATCAACCTCGTCACTGCCTTCATCGCCTCGCGCGTCATCGGCCTGTTCGAGCACTCCATCGAGAAGCTCGTGGCCCTGGCGACGCTCATGCCGATCGTGGCGGGCATCGGTGGCAATTCGGGCAACCAGACCATCACGATGATCGTCCGCGCCATGGCGCTGGAGCAGATCGGCGTTTCCCAGGCGCGGCGTCTGTGGCGCAAGGAACTGGCCGTGTCGCTGGTCAACGGTATCGTCTGGGGCGGCGCCATCGGCATCGTCGCGTGGCTGCTCTACGGCAGCGTGTCGCTGGGATTGGTCATGACCGCGGCGATGACGCTCAATCTCCTGCTCGCCGCCTTCATGGGCGTGGGCATTCCCATGCTGATGACGAAGCTCGGGCGCGATCCGGCGCTGGGTTCCAGCGTGCTCATCACGGCGATGACCGACAGCGGAGGCTTCTTCATCTTCCTCGGCCTCGCCACGCTGTTCCTGCTGTAGGGCTATGCCATGAGCGAGACCGAACTTCCCTTCGCCTTCGGCACGCCGCCTCTGCGCGCGCGCCTGCGCGCGACGCCCGAGGATTTTTTCGTCGAGGAGATCCTCGGCTATGAGCCGGATGGCGCCGGCGAGCACGCCTTCCTCGTCGTCGAGAAGCGTGGAGCGAACACGGACTGGGTCGCCCGCGAGCTGGCGAAGTTCGCGGGAATCGCCCCGATGAACGTGGGTTACGCGGGGATGAAGGACCGTCACGCGGTGACCCGGCAGGCCTTCACCGTGCAGCTGCCGGGGAAGGCGGATCCGGATTGGTCGGCGTTTCCTCATGCGGAGGTTTCGATCCGATCCCTCGGCCGGCATTCGCGCAAACTCAAACGCGGAGCGCTGCGTGGAAACCGTTTCGTGCTCGTACTGCGCGAGGTCGAAGGCCATCGCGCGGAAGCGGAGGCACGTCTTGCCGCCATCGCGGTGCGCGGCGTGCCCAATTATTTCGGCGAGCAGCGCTTCGGTCTCGGCGGCGCCAACGTCGCGCATGCGCGGGCGATGTTCGGCGGGCGGCGCGTGGACCGCGACAAGCGCTCCATCCTGCTTTCGGCCGCACGCTCGCACATCTTCAACGGCGTGCTGGCGGAACGCGTGACGGCCGGGACCTGGGATGCGCCGATGGACGGCGAGATCTGGGCGCTGGACGGCTCGCGTTCGTGGTTCGGACCGGAGGCGTTCAATGACACGCTGGCCGAACGGCTGGAGCGTTTCGACATCCATCCGTCCGGGCCATTGTGGGGACGCGGCGAAACGCCTGCCGCCGCTGCCGCGGGCGAACTGGAACGACAGGTTGCGACACGCGACGAGGACCTGGCGAAGGGCCTCGCCGATGCGCGGATGGACCAGGAGCGTCGCGCGCTGCGACTGCAGCCGCGCGATTTCGCGTGGCGGTGGCGGGACGATGGCGCGCTCGAAGTGTCCTTCGGCCTGCCGGCAGGGGCTTATGCCACGACGGTAATCCGCGAACTGGCGGCGACCTTGTAGGAGCGCGCCTGCGCGCGACATCTTTTCGCGAGCAAGCAACAGGACCTGAGCTCTTCGCGAAAAGCTCAGCGCGCGCAGGCGCGCTCCTACCAGGGCGCGCTCTTATGGGCCCTTCAGGAGGACCACGACCGCCCCGGTTCCGCCCTGCATCGGCCGCGCCGAAGCAAACGCCACCACGTCGTCGCGACGGCGCAGCAGGCGGTCGGTCAGCCCTTTCAGCACGGGGCCGCCCGCCTTGGAGCGCAAGCCCTTGCCGTGGATGATCCGCACGCAATGAATCCCGTCGTGCCTGCATTCGGCAAGGAATTCGGTGATGGTCAGCTGCGCCGCCGCCGCGTTCATCTGGTGCAGGTCGATGTCGGCCTGGATGCTGAACTGTCCGCGCTTGAGCTGTTTCAGCAGGCGGGGAGGGTAGCCGTCGCGCAGATAGGACAGTTCCTCGCCCACTTCGAGATCGGCGGGATCGTAGTCGAACAGCAGGGAGTCGGCGGGGACGGCGGCTTCGTCGGCGTCGCGCATGTGCGGATGCGGGGCAGGGCGCGGCTTCTCGGGCAGCACCTCGGCCTCGGGCAGCGGCCGCACCTCGCCGATGGCCTCGCGAAACAGGCGGCTGTCGTCGTCGTGGACCTTGGGGGGACGTCGCGTCATATGGCCATCCTAACGCCTCAATGCTTGCCACACACACCCACACCCGCGGCCCGGTCCGGTAGACTTGGACGGTCGGGCGGCTCCCTGGAGATGGGGTCGCCCCGCCCGTTTTTCGATCTGGATCAGCATGCAAGTTCTGGTTAGCAACGACGACGGCGTGGAGGCTCCTGGCATCCAGGTGCTGGCCGAGCGTCTGGCCGAGTTCGGAACGGTGACGATCGTCGCCCCCGATCGCGATCGCTCCGGCGCGAGCAATTCGCTCACCCTCGACGCACCCATCCGCGTGCACCGCCTCGACAACGGCGCGTACCGCGTCGCGGGTACCCCCACCGATTGCGTGCACCTCGCGCTTTCCGGCCTGCTCGACCACGAGACGGACATCGTCGTTTCGGGCATCAACAGTTCCGCCAACCTCGGCGACGACGTCATCTATTCGGGCACGGTGTCCGCTGCGATGGAAGGGCGCTTCCTCGGCCTGCCCGCCATCGCCGTGTCCCTGGTGACGCGCGAAGGTACCGGACGCTACTTCGACACGGCGGCCACCGCCGTACTGATGCTGATGCGCCGCCTGATCGTCGACCCCCTGCCGGCCGACACCATCCTCAACGTGAACGTGCCGGACCTGCCCTGGGAACAGGTGCGCGGCTTCGAGGTCACCCGTCTCGGCAAGCGCCACCGGTCGGCACCGGCCATTCGCGCGACCGATCCGCGCGGCCGCACGATGTGGTGGATCGGTCCGCCGGGCGACATCGAAGACGACGGTCCCGGCACGGATTTCGACGCGGTCCGCCGCGGCTGCGTTTCGGTCACGCCGATCCACACCGACCTCACGCGCTACCAGGCGCTGGAGAAGGTCAGCAGCTGGATGCTGTCGCTGTCATCGGCGATGGATGGCGAGGAGGCGGCCTGACATGGTGAACATGCATGCGCTGCCGCCGTCGGCCCTGCGCGGCGAGGGAATGACCTCGCAACGCGCGCGCGATCGTCTCGTCGCCAAGCTTGCGGAAGAAGGCATCCGCGACCAGCGCGTGCTCGATGTGATCCGCCAGCTGCCGCGCCACCACTTCATCGACCAGGCGCTGCACTCGCGCGCCTACGAGAACACCGCATTGCCGATCGGCCACGGCCAGACCATTTCACAACCCTGGATCGTGGCGCGGATGACCGAGGCGCTGATCGAGGACGGCATCCCGGAACGCGTGCTGGAGATCGGCACCGGCTCGGGCTATCAGGCAGCCGTACTCGCCGGCATCGTGCCGACCGTCTATACGGTGGAGCGGATCGAGGAACTGCTGCGCCAGGCACGGCGCCGGTTCCGTCAGCTGGGCCTCTCGAACCTCCGCTCCCGGCACGACGACGGAAAGCTTGGCTGGGAGTCGGACGCGCCGTTCGATGCCATCATCCTCACCGCCGCAGGCGATCGCGTCCCCGCGGCACTGTTCGACCAGCTGAAGGCCGGCGGCGTACTCGTCGCGCCGGTGGGCAGTCCCAGCCAGCAGGTGCTGGTGCGCATGCGCAAAGACGAAAACGGAGAGATCCACCGCGAAGACCTCGGCGCGGTAAGCTTCGTTCCGCTACTCGGCGGCATCGGCTGATGCCGGTCCATCACAAGGAAAACCGCTGAATGCGGATGTTCTCTTCGCTCTACGATCGCGCCATCGTCTGGGCGCGCCATCGACACGCGGTGCGTTACCTCGCCGTGCTTTCCTTCGTCGAAGCGTTCATCTTCCCGGTGATGCCGGAGGTGATGCTGGCGCCCATGATGCTGGCCCAGCCGCGCAAGGCGTTCCGCTTCGCGAACTGGAGCCTGCTGTTCTCGCTGCTCGGCTCACTCGTTGGCTACGGACTCGGCCATTACGCCTACGAGGCGTTGAAGCCCCTGCTCGAATCGATGCATCTCCTGGCGCCGATCCAGAAGGGCGTGGAGAACCTGCAGCGGGACATGCAGGCGCACTCGCTGGGTCTGTACATCGTGCTTGCGATGGCGGCGTTGCAGCCCGTCGTGCCGATGAAGTTCGTTACCTGGGCCTCCGGCATCGTCGGCGTGCCGGTGCTTCCGTTCCTCGTCTGCATGATGATCGGTCGCGGCAAGCGGGTCTGGTTGCTGGCCCTCCTGGTACGCATCTTCGGCGAACGTGCGGAACAGATGCTACGCAAACACATCGAGTGGATAGGCTGGGCTGTTATCGTAGCCGTCATCCTGCTTGCCGCCTGGTGGTTCCTGGTGCGATGAGCGACCGTTGAAGGGAGATCTGCAATGCTCGTGACCCGCCCGTTCGTCCTGCTGGCCGTCGTTGCCGTGAGCCTCGTGCTTGCGGGCTGCGACCTCACCCGCAGCTCGGTCGTCGTCACGCGCAGCGCCGGCAGCTACGGACCCGCCCGGGCCGCCACGCCGCCGCCGGCGCCTCCCGGCGGCAGCTACCGGGTAGTGAAGGGCGATACGCTCTACAGCATCGCCTTCCGCAACAAGGTGGATTTCCGCGATCTCGCCAGCTGGAACGGCATCGCCTCGCCTTACACGATCTGGCCCGGCCAGGACCTGCGTCTATCGCCGCCGGGCCACGAGAGCAAACCCGCCACGCCGGTCACGCATACCGCACCGGTCGTCGCCGCCGTGCCGCCTCCGCCGCCTGCCACGCCGCCGCCGCCGGCCGCGCATCCGGAACGGCCGGCCGCGGCGACCCAGCCGGGCTTCGCGCCGGTCACCGAGGCCGAGACGGCGCCGCCCGCCGTGCCGGCGCCCGCGACGACGACCAACACGCCTGTAGTGGTGGCCGGAAAGCCTGGCGAATCGCTCGTCCCGCCGCCACCGCCCCCCAGTGCTCCGGCCACGGCGCCGCCCGCACCCGTGGAGAATCCCCCCGCATCCACCCCCATCGCTGCCAAGGGCGCCACGCGCAGTGCCGGTGGCATCACCTGGGGCTGGCCGGCCGATGGCGCATTGTTGAAGAAGTTCTCATCCGGCGACGCGATCCCCGGTATCGAAGTCGGTGGCAAGGCGGGCGATCCCGTACGCGCCGCGGCCGATGGCGTGGTCGTCTACAGCGGCAACGGGCTCGTGGGTTACGGCGAGCTGGTCATCATCAAGCACAGCGACAGCTTCCTGTCCGCGTACGGTCATAACCGGAAGCGTCTGGTGAAGGAAGGCGAGAAGGTGAAGGCAGGACAGAGCGTGGCCGAGATGGGCTCCACCGGGGCGACCCGCGATGAACTGCAGTTCCAGATCCGCCGCGACGGCAACCCGGTCGATCCGCTGCAATACCTGCCGCCGAGGTAGGAGCGCGCCTGCGCGCGACATCTTTTGAGGCCGTGAGCAGCCGGGCCTGCCGCCCCTCGCGAAAACCTGTCGCGCGCAGGCGCGCTCCTACAACTCGCGTTTCTGGCGAATTTCGAACGCCTGCAGGTGCGCGAACGCCACCTCCAGCATCGGTGCGGCCACGCCGGCGTCTCGAGCGCGGCGAAGCATGTCCCCAACGATGTGGTCGGATTCGATCCGTTGCCCCGCTTCGAGGTCACGCAGCATCGAAGCCGTGAGCGGCGAACCTTCCTGGGTCAGCGTCTTCCAGGCGAATGCGCGCGCGTTGTCGGGAACCGCGTGGCCCGAAGCGCGGGCCACGGCCAGGCATTCCTCGTACATGCGCTCGATGAGCTGACGGCCGTCGCCGGTGGCGACGATGTCGCCGACGCTTGCCCGGAACAGGCAGGTGCTTCCCGCCAGCGTGGCGAGGAAGGCAAATTTCGCCCACAGGTCGCGCTGGATGTCGTCGGAATGCTTATGGTCCACCTTCGCCGCCGCAAACGCGTCCGCGATGGCAGCGCAGCGTTCCGCGTGCGCCTGCCCGTCGCGCTCGCCGAAGGTCACCGAGGCGCCATTGCCGAAATGCACGATCTCGCCGTTCGGCCCCTTGGCCGCGCTGATCACGCAAAGGCCGCCCAGCACCCGCTCCGCTCCGAAGCGGCTGTCGAGCAGCGGGTAATGGGCGAGGCCGTTGAGGACGGGGAGGACGGCGGTGTTCTCGCCAACGGCAGGATCGATGGCCTCGATGGCGGAATGCAGGTCGTAAGCCTTGCTCGAAAGGAGCACGAGATCGAACGGGCCGGCATCCGCCGCCGCCTCGGCCAGCACGTGTTTCACCCGCAGGGTGGCATCGCCGAAGGGGCTGAGGATCACGAGCCCCTTGGCGTCCAGCACCTTCGCCCGCTCGGGCCGGACCAGGAACGTGACGTCCAGTCCCGCCTGGGCCAGCCGTCCCCCGAAATACCCGCCGGTGCCGCCGGCGCCAAGGACGAGGATGCGCATGGGTTTTTTCCTTCAGGGCAGGATGAATGCCGCTAGGACCTTTCGCCCTTCGCCGGCGAGCAGGCTATAGGTGCGCGCCGCCGAACCGTTGGTCATGGCTTCGATGCCGATCCCCCGGCGCAGGAAGCCGGCCATCACCTCGGCGGGCGGGAATACCTGGCGCTCGCCGGTCCCGAGGAGCACCACTTCGGGCCCGAGGGAGGCGATCCGGTCTACGTCGGCCAGCGACAGCTGCGAGGCGTCGGTGACGTTCCAGTCCTCGACCACTTGTTGCGGCGTCAGCAGGATGCTCTTGTGGAAGTCGCGGTCGACCACGGTGACCGTATCCGCACCGATGCGACGTACGAAGAGGTAGTCGCCGGGATGTTCGAACGACAGGTCCATGAGGATTACCGGGGCAGGGCGAGTTTCGGATCCTGCTCGTTGCGACGGAACAGGACCACCACGTGGCCGATCTCCTGGACGGTTTCCGCGCCGGTCTGGCCGGTGAGGAAGGCAATCTGCTCCTGGCGCTCGTCCTTATCGCCCCCGGACAGCTTCACCTTGACCAGCTCATGGATGTCGAGGGCCTGGCCCAACTCCTTGGCGACGGCCTCGGTGGCTCCCTTGTTCCCCAGGAGGATGACGGGGCGGAGGTCGTGGGCGAGGCTGCGCAGGTAGCGGCGCTGTGTAGGGGAGAGCATGCGTTCAGTTTCGGTTCGCGGCGGATAGGCGGTAGAGGGTATCATGCGAGGCTTGCCCACTTCTCCCGCCGGTCCACTCCGATGTCACGCAGCAAGAGCAGTTCCCGCTGGCTTCGGGAGCATTTCGACGACGTTTACGTCAAGCGCGCGCAGGCGGAAGGGTTGCGGTCACGTGCCGTATTCAAGCTCGAAGAGCTCATCGACCGCGATCGCCTTATCAAGCCCGGCATGACCATCGTCGACCTCGGCGCCGCCCCCGGCGGCTGGTCGCAGCTGGCGCGCCAGCGCCTGGGGGAAACGGGCAAGGTCATCGCTCTGGACATCCTGCCGATGGTGGGGCTGGCCGGGGTGGACTTCATGCAGGGCGATTTCCGCGAGGAATCGGTCCTGCGTGAGCTCGAAAGCAAGCTGGAAGGCCAGAAGGTCGATCTTGTCCTATCCGACATGGCCCCCAATATGTCGGGTGTGGCACTCGCCGACCAGATTCGCGCCATGGACCTTTGCGACCTGGCCCGCCAATTCAGCCTCGACTGGCTGAAGCCGGGGGGTTCATTTCTCGTGAAGCTGTTCCAGGGGGCGGGTTTCGACGAATACCTTAAGAACTTGCGCGCGGACTTCAGTCGCGTGACGATGCGTAAACCGAAGGCCTCCCGCGCCCGTTCACGGGAGGTCTATGCGCTGGCGACCGGACTCAAGTCCGCGTCCCGGCAACCTGGCGAGAACCGCGCATGAATGAGATGGCAAAAAACCTGTTGCTCTGGCTGATCATCGCGGTGGTCCTGCTAACCGTATTCCAGACCTTCAATCCGCACGGCGGGACGTCGCAGGACATGTCCTACACGACCTTCGCGCAGCAGGTGGATAACGGCAACGTCGCCAGCGGCACCATCACCTCCACCGCTCCGCCGACCATCACCGGCAAGCTGAAGGATGGCGGCGCCTACCGCACCGTGGTGCCGGTGGTCGGCCTCTCCACCAGCGACCTGGTGAAGACGATGCGCGACAAGGGCGTCGAGCTTCGCCAGGAGCCGGCCGACAGCGGCTTCTCCCTGATCGGCCTGCTGTTCAACTGGCTGCCCATCATCATCTTCGTGGCGGTACTCATCTGGTTCATGCGCCAGATGCAGGCAGGCTCGGGCGGCCGCGGCGCCATGAGCTTCGGCCGCTCGCGCGCCAAGCTGCAGGGCGAAGACCAGGTCAAGATCAACTTCAACGACGTCGCCGGTTGCGACGAGGCGAAGGAAGAGGTCGGCGAGCTGGTCGAATTCCTCCGCGACCCGGGCAAGTTCCAGAAGCTGGGCGGCAAGATTCCGCGCGGCGTGCTCATGGTCGGTCCCCCTGGTACCGGCAAGACCCTGCTCGCCAAGGCCATCGCCGGCGAGGCCAAGGTGCCGTTCTTCTCGATCTCCGGTTCCGACTTCGTCGAGATGTTCGTCGGCGTCGGCGCCAGCCGCGTACGCGACATGTTCGAGCAGGCGAAGAAGCACGCGCCCTGCATCATCTTCATCGACGAGATCGACGCCGTGGGTCGCCATCGTGGCGCCGGCATGGGCGGCGGTCACGACGAGCGCGAGCAGACCCTCAACCAGCTGCTGGTGGAGATGGACGGTTTCGAAGGCACCGAAGGCATCATCGTCATCGCCGCCACCAACCGTCCCGACGTGCTCGATCCGGCCCTGCTGCGTCCCGGCCGCTTCGATCGCCAGGTCGTGGTCGGCCTGCCGGACGTGAAGGGGCGTGAGCAGATCCTCAAGGTGCACATGCGCAAGGTGCCCACGGCGACCGACGTCGATGCGATGACCATCGCACGCGGCACGCCCGGCTTCTCCGGTGCCGACCTCGCCAACCTCGTGAACGAGGCCGCGCTGTTCGCCGCGCGCGAGAACGCCCGCGAAGTGCGCATGAGCCACATGGACCGCGCACGCGACAAGATCCTGATGGGCGCGGAACGCCGCTCGATGGCGATGAACGACGAAGAGAAGCGTCTCACCGCATACCACGAGGCAGGCCACGCGATCATCGGCCGCCTCGTGCCGGAGCACGATCCCGTCTACAAGGTCACCATCATCCCGCGCGGCCGCGCGCTGGGCGTGACGATGTACCTGCCGGAAGGCGACCGCTACAGCCTCAACAAGGTAGCGATCGAATCGCAGCTGTGCTCGCTGTACGGCGGCCGCGTGGCGGAGGAAATCATCTTCGGCCACGACAAGGTCACCACCGGCGCCTCCAACGACATCGAGCGCGCGACGAAGATGGCGCGTAACATGGCCACGAAGTGGGGCCTGTCCGACGAGCTCGGCCCGGTGACCTATGGCGAGGAAGAGGACGAAGTCTTCATCGGCCGTTCGGTCACCCAGCACAAGAGCGTGTCCAACGAAACCGCACGCAAGATCGACGAAGTGGTGCGCACCATCCTCGACCGCGCGTACGCGCGCAGCAAGGAGCTGCTCACCACCAACATCGACAAGCTGCACGCGATGGCCGACGCACTGCTGCAATACGAGACGATCGACGCACGCCAGATCGACGACATCATGAACGGTCGCGAGCCGGGTCCGCCTGCCGACTGGCAGAAGCCGGGGCCGACGCCTCCGCCGCCGCCGCGAGGCGACGCGGGATCCGCGCCGGACAAGGTCGGCAAGCCGGCGACACAACTGTAAGACGGAAGGGCGGCCAGGGTGCCGCCCTTACTCTTCGGAAAGGTTGGCTTTTGCAGTCGTGTTACCGATTCGCGAAAAAAAAGATGTAAAAAGTGTTGACGCCCGCGCCGGATATCTGAATAATTCCGCTTCTCGACACGGCGCTAACGCCTCACGGCGATAGTCTCCGGGTCAACGGTTTAAAGTGTGCGCCCGTAGCTCAGTTGGATAGAGTACCAGGCTACGAACTTGGTGGTCGGGAGTTCGAATCTCTCCGGGCGCACCATCTTTAAGCAAGGCCATCGCGTTTGCGGCGGTCGCGGTTGTTGAAAGTGTGGTGTGTTCATACGGATTGACGGGCTTGGCTTTGACCCGTAACATTTGAAGGCTTCACCCCAGTAGTATCGGGATGGTGCTTGAAGTTTCGGGGTATAGCTCAGTCTGGTAGAGCGCCAGCTTTGGGAGCTGGATGTCGGGGGTTCGAATCCCTCTGCCCCGACCAGTTGGCGTTCTACGTACAGTGCCTGCGCCTGTAGCTCAATCGGATAGAGCATCGGCCTTCTAAGCCGACGGTTGCAGGTTCGATTCCTGTCGGGCGCGCCAATTGAAGTTTTATGGTGGGCGTAGCTCAGCTGGTTAGAGTACCGGATTGTGATTCCGGATGTCGTGGGTTCGAGTCCCATCGTCCACCCCACTTACAACATGAGTTTCAAACGGGCCGTTAGCTCAGTTGGTAGAGCAGTTGACTCTTAATCAATTGGTCGTAAGTTCGAATCTTACACGGCCCACCAACATCGAAAGGCGCTCAGGGAAACCTGGGCGCCTTTTTCTTTGTGGCTGGGCACTGGCACGATAATGCGCGCCGGTGCACCGGAAAGCGGGTTCATCGCGTTTGTGGACCACCGCCTGCCAGCCCTCTAGAATGACCGGGCGGGCGAAAGTGGCGGAATTGGTAGACGCACCAGATTTAGGTTCTGGCGCCGCAAGGCGTAAGGGTTCGAGTCCCTTCTTTCGCACCACCGCGTTTTTCGCTCAAAGAACCGTCACCAGCTTGATGGCCCCCGCGATAAGGGCGATGCCTGCGCCCAAGCCTCCGACGACGATGGCTCCAAGGGCGACCATCGGGTAGTAACGAAGCTCAGCCTGGATCTTCGCTGTTTCGGCGCCGAGTTTCATGGTTTCGGCGATGGTCTTGGAGATGTTCGCGTGGATCAGTTCGATGTCGTCGGCGTTCACGGGGCTGGTCTCCGCCATTGCATCCTCTCTTCATCGTAGCACTGGGCTTTTGCTCCGGTTGCACCCTATGGTGTCGCCAGCCCCGAAGCTGTCGGCAAATGCAGATAACGGGTGCTAGCGCCGGCGCGTGCGAGTGACTACGTGCGGGGCTCGGTCCGTCGCGCAACGATCGTCCCCACTGCCGCGAGCGCCACGGTAATCGCGAAGTTAGCCGCAAACGCAGCCGTCGCCGAAATATCCAGCAGCGCGGCGAACAACGAGCCGCCGATGGCCAGCGTCGTCGCCACCATCAACGACTCGCACAACTGCAACGCCGAACTGTTCGTGCCTTGCTCATGTTCGCCCGACATCGACAGCGCGAGCACCGCCACGGTGCCATAGAGCATGCCCATGCCGAGACCCGTGAGCAGCCAGCCTGCGACGGAGGCGGCCACAGGCATCCATGCGAAAGTACTCAACGATGCCGCCAACGCGCCGATCACCATCATCGCGGTGCCTCGGCGAAGCAGCGTTTGCCGCGACACCTTCGCGTAGTGGCCCTGGTACCAAGAGCCCGAGAACCAGCCGATGGCGCCGACGCTGATGGCGATGCCTGACCACATCGGCGACAGCCCGTGTTCGCGCGAGAACGCCAGTGGCAGGAACGCCTCGGTGCCGAAGAAGGCGGATGCCGCCACGCCGCGCAGGGCGATCACGGCTGGCAACCCGCGTGCGGCCAGCAAGGTGCCCCGCGGAAGGAGACGCCTGCCGCAGGTAAAGAGCAGGGCGATCGCCGGGACGAACAGCGCGGCGGCAAGCCAGCCGCGCTCCTGGCCCGCGATGAAGAGCAGGCACACGCCCAGGGAGGCACCCACGGCGTGGGCCATGCGGCGGCTCGTATCCGCACCAGCGGCACCGCTGGGCTGGCCCAGCGAGCGCAGGGCGCCGCGCAGCACGGCGGCCGCGGGAATCGCCAGCAGGGGTACCCCGAGGAACACCCAGCGCCAGCCGGCATGCTCCACGATGGCGCCGCTTACCGCCGGTCCGATCAGTGCCGGCACGACCCATCCGGCAGAGAAGGCGGCGAACACCTTCGGCCTCAGCGACTCCGGATAGAGGCGCCCGACGATGACATAGAGCGCTGGCGAGAGACATCCCGCCCCGAGGCCCTGGACCAGGCGCCCCACCAGCAGCGTGGGCATGTCCCGCGCCAGGCCGGCGATCAACAGGCCCAGGACGAAGCCGGTCAGCCCCGTCCACATGGCCGGCGCCGGTCCTTTCCGGTCGCTCCAACGCCCCGAGAGCGTCATGCCGATCACGCTGGTGGCCAGCACGCCGCCAAAGGCGAGCGCGTAGGCCTTCAGGCCATTCAGGTCCCGCGCCACCGTAGGCATGGCCGTGGTGACGGCCAGTGCCTCGAAGGCGATAAGCGAGATGAGGGCCACCATGCCCATCGTGGCGGCCCGATAGGGCGGGGCAAGGATGCCTCCGCTCGGGGCCACCGCGGCGGCCAGGGTGTTCGGTTCGGATGTTCCCACGTTCATCGGGCTTTCCTTGGGGGAGAGGGAGTCTCGCACGCTTGCTTACGAGAATCGGAGCGCGCAGGATGCAACCTGAACCATTGTTGAGGTCAAGCGGATGCGCGAACTGAGCGTAGGCGAGACGGCGAGAAGGGCGGGCGTGGCGGTCTCGGCCCTGCACTTCTACGAGCGCAAGCGGTTGATCCGGAGCCTGCGCACGCCGGGCAACCAGCGCCGTTATGGCGCCGATGTCCTGCGCCGGCTCGCGGTGATCCGGGTAGCCCAGCGGGTGGGCATCCCGCTGGAGGCGGTGCGCAGGGCCTTCGAGACCCTCCCGGAAGAGCGCACGCCTACCCGTGAGGAATGGGCCCGCCTGTCCGCCGCCTGGCGCGAGGAATTGGAGGAGAGGATCACCCAGCTGACGAACCTGAAGGACAAGCTGACCGGCTGCATCGGCTGCGGATGTCTCTCCCTGACGGCCTGCACCCTGGCCAATCCGGGGGATGAACTGGCTTCGGAAGGGGGTGGCCCGAGGCGCTGGGCATCCGGTTAGGGAAGGTTGCGGCGGCAGGAGGCCAAAACGTAGAATGGGCAGTCATTTGCGGGGTTTTTCCGCCGGCGGGGAGCAGGTCGCGGCGGCTGGCCCGGTATTCGCGGTGAATCCCTTTGTTTCGGTTACGGCGACGGATGGTCGCCATCGCGCCACGTCCGTGGTGGTTTCAGGAGAGGTCATGCAGGTTTCGGTTGAGAATGTGGGCAAGCTCGGGCGCAAGCTCACGGTGAAGTTCCCGGCTGAGCGTCTCGAGACGCAGGTCAGCGAGCGCATCGCGGAAATGGGCCGTACGGTGCGCCTCAAGGGCTTCCGTCCCGGCAAGGTGCCGACCAACGTGATCAAGCAGCGCTTCGGCGCGCAGGTCCGTGGCGAAGCGCTCTCCGAACTCATCGGCAGCACGCTGCGCGAGGCCTTCCAGCAGGAAAAGCTGCAGCCGATCGCCAACCCGTCGGTCGACACCACGGGCAATGCCGAGAACGGCGAGATCGCTTACACGGCCACCTTCGAAGTGATGCCGGAGTTCCCGGCCATCGACGTCTCCGCCCTCGAGATCGCCCGTCCGAAGGCCGAGGTGAAGGACGCCGACATCGACAAGATGATCGAAACCCTGCGCACCCAGCGCCGCAGCTTCGACGAAGTCTCCCGCGCCTCGAAGGAAGGCGACTTCGTGATGTTCGAATACGCCGCCGAAGCGGGCAGCTACCGCTTCCCGGCCGAGGGCCTGGAGCGCGCCGGCAGCGTGCTCGGCTCGGGCACCCTGTTCAAGGCCCTGGACGAGGCCCTGACCGGCCGCAGCGCAGGCGAAGACCTGGTCCAGGACGTCGCTTTCCCGGAAGACTTCCGTAACCCGGACCTCGCCGGCAAGACCGCCAAGGTCACGTTCAAGATCGTGAAGGTGCAGGAGCCGAACCTGCCCGCCGTGGACGCCGATTTCGTGAAGATGTTCGGTGCGGCCGACGGCGACATCGAAACCTTCCGCAAGGAAGTCCGGGCCAACCTCGAGCGCGAGCTGAAGGCCACCCTGATGGCCCGCCTGAAGTCGGAAGTGGCCGAGAAGCTGGCCACCGCCCACGCCGACCTGGACGTGCCGGAACTGATGGCCAACGCCGAGGCCCGCAGCCTCGCCGCCGGGAACCTGCCGCGCGGCCAGGAGCCGAGCGCCGACATGGTCGCCGAGGCCCTGCCGTTCGCCCGCAAGCGCGTCATCGCCGCTCTCCTCATGGGTGAGATCGCCCGGAAGAATGAACTTCGCCTCGACCGCAAGCGTCTCAGTGAAATGCTCGCCGCCATCGCCTCGACCTACGAGGAGCCGGAAAAGGTCATTGAACTGTACAACGGCGACCCCCAACTGATGTCGGGACTGCAGAACCGCGTCATGGAAGATCAGGTGGCCGAGTGGGTGGCGGACAACGCCAAGACCACCGACCAGGAACTGAGCTTCGACGAGGTGATGCGGCCGATCGGCGCCTGACGGCGCCGGTTAGAGCACTTACCGGGCCCCACACGTAGGAGAGACCGCATGTCCATGGCTCCGATCCAGAACCTCAACCTGGTGCCCATCGTCGTCGAGCAGACCTCGCGAGGCGAGCGTTCGTACGACATCTATTCGCGCCTCCTCAAGGAGCGTGTGATCTTCGCGGTCGGTCCGGTCGACGACTACATGGCCAACGTCATCGTGGCCCAGCTGCTGTTCCTCGAGTCGGAGAACCCGGACAAGGACATCAGCCTGTACATCAACAGCCCCGGCGGATCGGTCACCGCGGGCATGGCGATCTACGACACGATGCAGTTCGTGAAGCCCGACGTCAGCACGATGTGCATCGGCCAGGCCGCCTCCATGGGCGCCTTGCTGCTGGCGGCCGGCGCGGCCGGCAAGCGCTATTCGCTGCCGCATTCGCGCATCATGATCCACCAGCCGTGGGCCGGCGGCATCTCCGGCCAGGCGACCGACATCGAGATCCACGCCCGTGAGATCCTCACGATGCGCGAGCGCCTCAACGCGATCCTCGCCCACCACAGCGGCAAGACGGTGGAGGAGATCGCCCGCGATACCGAGCGCGACCGCTTCATGAGCGGGGCGGAAGCCCAGGCTTACGGGCTGATCGACTCGGTGCTCGACAAGCGTACGGTCGATACCGTCCGTTCAGCTTGATTCAACAATTCGCTTGTGAAATCCGGCACTTCGCCCCTCCTTCCGGGGGCGGAGCGCTGTGCTATTCTCAAAGCGCACCTGGATTCTCAGTAGGGCCCAAAGCATGAGCGACGAGCGGCAGAGCCGTTCCAATGACGGCGGCAAGATTCTTTACTGCTCTTTCTGCGGCAAGAGCCAGCACGAAGTTCGCAAGCTGATCGCTGGCCCCAGCGTGTTCATCTGCGACGAATGCGTCGAGCTGTGCAACGACATCATCCGCGAGGAACTGGAAGAGAAGGCGGCCTCTGGCCGTACCCATCTTCCGAAGCCACGCGAGATCATGGAAGCGCTCGATCAGTACGTGGTCGGCCAGACGCGCGCCAAGAAGGCGCTGTCGGTCGCCGTGTACAACCACTACAAGCGCATGGAGTCGCGCCAGAAGAACGACGACGTCGAACTCGGCAAGTCGAACATCCTACTGATCGGTCCGACCGGTTCGGGCAAGACGCTGCTGGCCGAAACGTTGGCGCGCCTGCTCAACGTGCCGTTCACGATCGCCGACGCCACGACGCTGACCGAGGCGGGTTACGTGGGCGAGGATGTCGAGAACATCATCCAGAAGCTTCTGCAGAAGTGCGACTACGACGTCGAGAAGGCGCAGAGCGGCATCGTCTACATCGACGAAATCGACAAGATCTCGCGCAAGAGCGAGAACCCGTCGATTACCCGCGACGTGTCCGGCGAGGGCGTGCAGCAGGCCCTCCTCAAGCTCATCGAAGGTACGCTCGCCTCGGTGCCTCCGCAGGGTGGCCGCAAGCATCCGCAGCAGGAATTCCTGCAGGTCGACACGCGCAACATCCTCTTCATCTGCGGCGGCGCGTTCGCCGGGCTGGAGAAGGTGATCCAGCAGCGTTCCGAGACCACCGGCATCGGCTTCGGGGCCGAGGTCCGCTCGAAGGAGCGCACCGAGAACCTCGGCAAGATGCTGTCGGAAGTCGAGCCCGCCGACCTGGTCCGTTTCGGCCTGATCCCGGAGTTCGTCGGCCGCTTGCCGGTCGTCGCCACGCTCGACGAGCTCGACGAGGCTGCCCTGGTGCAGATCCTCACCGAGCCGAAGAACGCGGTCACCAAGCAGTTCCGCAAGCTGTTCGACATGGAAGGCGCCGAACTGGAGTTCCGTCCGGAGGCCCTGGCCGCCATCGCCCGTCGCGCCCTGAAGCGCAAGACCGGCGCGCGTGGACTGCGTACCATTCTCGAACAGGTCCTGCTCGACACGATGTTCGAACTTCCCTCGCTGGAGCATGTCAGCAAGGTAGTGGTCGACGACGCCGTGATCGACGGCCAGGCCGAGCCCTACCTCATCTACCGCGGGAACCTGCAGCAGCAGCGGATCGCGGGCGAGGGCGGCGACGCAGCCTGATCGTACCGTCAGGGTAATACCAGCGGCCCCGGCGTCCCCATGACGCCGTGGCCGTTTTTCTTTCCGTGGCGGGCGAGTGAGCGTCCCTTGATCGATCCTTCGCGCACCACCACTTGACGTGTATGGCGGGTCCGGCGCAGTGTCGGGTCGCGCCCCACTCACCCGAGGGAAACCCCAAGCACATGGCGAAGAATCGCAGCCAAACCACGAGCGGAGCCGAGCTCGACCTGTTGCCGGTCCTGCCCCTGCGCGACGTTGTCGTCTATCCGCACATGGTCATTCCGTTGTTCGTCGGGCGCGACAAGTCCATGCGTGCGCTGGAGCGGGCGATGGAGGGCGAGCGGCAGATCCTGCTCGTCGCGCAGAAGAGTCCCGACATCGATGATCCGTCCATCGGCGACCTCCACTCCGTCGGCACCCTCGCCGGCGTCCTGCAGTTGCTGAAGCTGCCCGACGGTACCGTGAAGGTACTGGTGGAAGGCCAGTCGCGTGTGCAGATCGACGCCTTCGAGGACGACGCCGGCATGATGAGCGGGCGCTCCCGCGTCATCGAGCCCATCTACAGCAGCAACGAGCGTGAGCTCGACGTGGTGTCGCGCTCGCTGGTGTCGCTGTTCGAGCAACTGGTGAAGCAGAGCCGCAAGCTGCCGCCGGAGATTCTTGCGACGCTGTCGGGTATCGACGATCCCTCACGCCTCGCCGACTCCATCGCAGCGCACCTCTCCGTGCGCATGGCGGACAAGCAGCGCGTGCTGGAAACGGCCGACGTCGGCCAGCGCCTAGAGCTCCTCATCGGCCTCGTCGATGGCGAGATGGACCTGCAGCAGGTCGAGAAGCGCATCCGCGGCCGCGTGAAGTCGCAGATGGAGAAGAGCCAGCGCGAGTATTACCTCAACGAGCAGATGAAGGCCATCCAGAAGGAACTGGGCGAGGGCGAAGAGGGCGCGAACGAGATCGAGGAACTGCAGAAGAAGATCGACGGCGCCGGCATGCCGCCCGCCGTGCTCGCGAAGGCGCGCCAGGAGTTCAACAAGCTCAAGCAGATGTCGCCGATGTCCGCGGAAGCGACGGTGGTTCGCAACTACCTCGACTGGGTAGTGGGCGTGCCGTGGAAGAAGCGCAGCAAGGTGCGCAAGGACCTCGCGCTGGCGCAGGAAACGCTCGACGCCGATCACTTCGGCCTGGAGAAGGTCAAGGAGCGCATCCTCGAGTACCTCGCCGTGCAGCAGCGCGTGAACACGATGAAAGGCCCCATCCTCTGCCTCGTCGGTCCGCCCGGCGTGGGCAAGACCTCGCTCGGCCAGTCGATCGCGAAGGCGACCAACCGCAAGTTCGTCCGCATGAGCCTTGGCGGCGTGCGCGACGAAGCCGAGATTCGCGGCCATCGCCGCACGTACATCGGTTCGATGCCGGGCCGCATCGTGCAGAACCTCAACAAGGTCGGCACGAAGAACCCGCTGTTCGTCCTCGACGAGATCGACAAGATGTCGATGGACTTCCGCGGCGACCCGTCTTCGGCGCTGCTCGAGGTGCTCGATCCGGAGCAGAACAACGCGTTCAACGACCACTACCTTGAGGTCGATCTCGACCTGTCCGAGGTGATGTGGATCGCCACAGCGAATTCGCTCAACATCCCAGGCCCGTTGCTCGACCGCATGGAAGTGATCCGTATCCCCGGTTACACCGAGGACGAGAAGCTCAACATCGCGCAGAAGTACCTCCTGCCGAAGCAGTTGAAGGCCAATGGCCTGAAAGCCGAGGATCTCGAGGTGGGCGAGGATGCGCTGCGCGACATCGTGCGCTACTACACGCGCGAGTCCGGCGTGCGCAACCTGGAGCGCGAGATCTCCAAGATCTGCCGCAAGGTGGTGAAGGAGCTGGCCCTGGGCACCGTGCCGGACAAGGCCAAGGCCAAGGCGAAGCCGGCCAAGGGCGCGAAGGCCGCCAAGGGCAAGCCGGTCGCGCCGGGTCATGTCCACGTGGACGGCGGCAACCTCGACCACTACCTCGGCGTGCGCCGTTTCGACTTCGGCCGGGCGGAACAGCAGAACGAAGTGGGCCTGGTCACCGGTCTGGCCTGGACCCAGGTGGGCGGCGATCTCCTGAGCATCGAGGCCTCCGTGGTCCCGGGCAAGGGCCGTCTCGTGCACACGGGCCAGCTTGGCGACGTGATGAAGGAATCGATCCAGGCGGCGCTCAGCGTCGTGCGGGCGAGGGCGGCCGCCCTCGGCATCGAGCCGGACTTCCACGAGAAGCTCGACATCCACATCCACGTGCCCGAAGGTGCCACGCCGAAGGACGGCCCGAGCGCGGGTATCGCGATGTGCACGGCCCTCGTCTCGGCGCTCACCAAGGTGCCGGTGCGTTCCGAAGTCGCGATGACCGGCGAGATCACCCTCCGTGGCCGCGTGCTGCCTATCGGCGGCCTGAAGGAAAAGCTGCTGGCGGCCCATCGCGGCGGCATCACCACGGTGATCATTCCGGAAGAGAACAAGAAGGACCTGGTCGACATCCCGGAGAACATCACCGGCTCGCTCAGCATCCATCCGGTGAAGTGGATCGACGAGGTGCTCGACCTGGCGCTGGAGCGTCCGCTCGGTCTCAAGCCATCGGGCGAAAACGGCAACGCGGTCGACGTGCCGCGTGCCCAGGGCAAGCGCGGGAAGGGCAAGTCGTCGCCCTCGCTCACGCACTGACCGTCATCGTTCCGCGACGCGAACAAGGGCGCACGCAAGTGCGCCCTTTTCGTTTTCGCCGTCCTGTCATGGATGGGTCGCGATAATCGTTTTTTACCTTTCGCGCAAGCCTCTCCGGCGGATGCACATGTGCTGAAAGCCTTGGTATTCCTTGTCTTGCGATGCTCGGGGGGCGCTGGTATAAAGGCCACACCGCTATCGCCCGCGCCGCAAGGGCGCCATGGATCGCGGGGTTGCATTCGCAACCTGACGTCTTCTCGTGAAGGATCGCCGTCCGGCGATTCGAATTACCTTTGAAGGGAGTTACGTAATGAATAAATCCGAGCTTATCGACGCCATCGCCGAGAAGGCCGAACTGTCGAAGGCCGACGCCGGCCGCGCGCTCCAGGGCCTCATCGAAGCCGTCAAGGACGCCCTGAAGAAGGGTGACGATGTCGCCGTCGTGGGCTTCGGCACCTTCAAGGTGCGCAGCCGCGCCGCCCGCACGGGCCGCAACCCGCGCACCAACGAAGAGATCAAGATCCCGGCCTCGAAGGTCCCCGCCTTCACGGCTGGCAAGGCGCTCAAGGATCACGTAAACTAAGTGGTCTTACCGTTCGAGGGTGCTTAGCTCAGCGGTAGAGCGTCGCCTTTACACGGCGCTGGTCGGGGGTTCGATCCCCTCAGCACCCACCAGACGTAAAGTGGAGTGGTAGTTCAGTCGGTTAGAATGCTGGCCTGTCACGCCGGAGGTCGCGGGTTCGAGTCCCGTCCACTCCGCCATTGGTCCGCAAAGGCGCCCGCGTGGCGCCTTTGCTTTATCTACCTTCGCGAGTCGCATCATGCTGCAAGCCCTGCGTAACAAGATCCATGGCTGGCCCGCCGCTATCGTCCTCGGCGTTTCCGTATTCGCCGTCGCGTTCTTCGGCATCGAGTCCTACTTCGTCTCGCATGTCGACACGTACGTGGCCAAGGTCGGCGAGCATGAGATCTCGCAGCAGGATTGGCAGCAGCGGTTGAACGAACTTCGCCAGCAGGCCGCGCAGGATCCGCGCTCGCCGTTCACGGCGGCGGACCTCGAGAAGCCCGAGCTCAAGCAGCGCGTACTCGACGGCATGATCAGCCAGGCATTGCTGCAGCAGGCGAACACCGAGCTGGGCCTCGCCGTTTCCGATGCCAGCGTGCGGAGCGCGATCGCAGGCGACCCCGGCTTCCAGGTCAATGGCCAGTTCAGTCCGGAAACCTATCGTGCCGTCCTCGCCATGCAGGGCATGAGCCCGGGCATGTACGAGCAGCGCGTGCGCAGCTCGCTCGCCACCCAGATGATCCCGCAGGCGATCGCCAGCACCACCCTGGTGAGCGATGCCGATGTCGACGCGTTCTTCCGCCTGCGCCTGCAGCAGCGCGACCTGCGCTACGTCGAACTGCCGCGCCCGTCGCTCACCGATGCGAACGTGCCGGACAGCGAGATCGAAGCTTTCTACAAGTCGCACATCGCCGACTACACCACGCCGGAACAGGTGTCCGTGCAGTACCTCGAAGTGAAGCAGGCCGACCTGAAGGTGGGCGAGCCCACCGACGAGCAGCTCCACGCTTACTACGACAAGTTCAAGCAGCGTTACGCCCAGCCGGAACAGCGGGAGGCGTCGCACATCCTGGTGAACGTGCCGAAGAACGCCACGCCGGAGCAGCAGAAGGCCGCGCTCGAGAAGGCGAAGAAGATCGCCGCCGAAGCCACGCCCGAGAATTTCGCCAAGCTGGCTGCCGAAAACTCCGACGACCTGGGTTCCAAGCGCACGGGCGGCGACCTCGGCTGGCTCGAGAAGGGCGTCGCCAATGCCGCCTTCGACAGCGCGCTCTTCGGCATGAAGAAGGGCGAGATCACCAAGGAGCCGGTGCTGTCGCCCGAAGAGGGCTACCACATCATCTGGCTGCGCGACGCCCGCGACGGCGATGCGAAGCCCTTCGCCGAAGTGCGCGCGCAGCTTGCCTCCGACTGGGCGAAGAGCGAAGCCGAGCGCCTTTACAACGAGCGTGCCGGCCAGCTGGCCGACCTCGCCGAGCGCAACCCCGGTTCGCTCGAGCCTGCCGCCAAGGAACTCGGTATCGAGATCAAGACCTCGCCGCTGTTCGGGCGCGAGGGCGGTGCGGGCATCCCGGCCGATCCGAAGTTCGTCCAGGCCGCGTTCGCGGACGACGTGCTGAACCAGGGCAACAACTCCTCGCTGGTGCAGGTGGACAAGGGCGACGCGGTCGTCATGCACCTGGCCAAGCACAACCCGGCGGCGCCGAAGGCGCTGGCCGACGTGACCGACGCCATCCGTCAGCGCATCCTCGACGAGCGCGTGGACGCGCTGGCGAAGAAGCACGCTGACGAAGTCGTGGCCGAGCTGGCCAAGGGCGGCGACGCCGCGGCGCTTGCTAAGGCGCCGGTGCGCACGCTTGCCGGCGTGGATCGCAACAAGCTCGGCACCCTCACCGACGTGCCGCCGGCCATCCTGCAGCAGGCTTTCACGCTGCCGCACCCGGTCGACGGCAAGCCGAGTTGGACCACCGTGAAGACAGACAACGGCGCCTACGCGCTGGTCGCGGTCGACAAGGTCATCGACGGCGATCCGTCGAAGGTCGAAAAGGCCCAGCGCGACGCGCTGCGCGGCCAGATGATGGATGCGATGGCCCAGGCGGCCACGCTCGAATACATCGAGGCGCTTAAGGCTCGCGGCGAGATCAAGATCGCCCAGGACCGGATGTAGGACATCTGATGGCAGACGGGTGAGGCGCTGGGGCCTCGTCCAGCGGCAGGCTTTAACGGACGATAAAAAGCCTGGATCCTTCAATGGATCCAGGCTTTTTTCAATGAACGCGTGTCACACATGGCGCCCATTCATGGCGGTGCGCTTCAGGTTCCCATACTTAAACCGACGGCTCGCCCTGGGTCCTGCCCTTCTTCGTCGACGAGCCTGGGGTCGCCTGGCGCTTATGCGTGGCCCCTTCCCGACGCTTGCTGCCTGGGCGTTCCTGTTCGATGTGCAGGGTGTTCCTGGCGAGCGAGGGCGTAGACTGGGCTGACCCCTGCGCGCCCGCCGGCGGCGGTGGAAGTGGCGTATGTTCAGGAGCACGCAGCTTTCGCGGATCGACAGGCCGTCGCTCGTGTTCGTGCGATCCCTCTTTTTTCTTCCCCGCAATGAAACCCTTGTCCGACGCTTCACGAGGAGGGTGCGAACTCATTGCCATCTGGAAAGTTGCCCTCTGCCCCGCGGCAAGGTTCGAGAGTTTCTGCGCTTCGGTCGTATCGAGCTGCAGACCCGCGCTTTGACCAAAATCGCTCGAAGCGGAAGAAGCTGTGGACGATGGTCGGGTTGCCGCCGCCGCACGGCCCACGCTCGATTTGCTCTTCGCAGAACCGCTTGGGTCTTCGGGCAAGCCGTAGAAGAAGGCCCCGATGTCCTTCCTGTTAGTACGATGCCGCTCCATGGCTTGGCGTTCCTTCGCGGCGCGAGCTTCCGCAGGGTCCGGATTCGACGCGAATTCGAGAACAGACGCAAAACTGGATGAAGACTGAGGGCGAGAGGGGCCGCCGGCGTCGCCTGCCTGACGTGACCCGCCGGGCAATCCGAGGGCACTGGGGGAGCGTCGGCCAGAGCCTGTCGTGCCGATAGAGGGAAGGCTGGACGTGCTGGCGACGCTTTGGGCGTCGATAGACGCGCCCAATCTTCCCAGGTCGGAGGACGACCCCTCCACGTAGTTTTTCGGCTTTGGTGACTTGACTACCTTTTTCTGAAGATCGGTCAACGACTTCGAAAGATCTGTCATTGACTTTGAGAGTTGTTTCTTAAATTTCCTGATGTTATCCATCGTTATTGTCCTACCTATGCATCATTGATGGTGCTTGCACCCGACCTGAGCGCAAACCGTTCTCCCCTGGCGCGGCTATTCCAGGACAAGGTCATCCTTCTTAGCCTTACCCGATCGACTGGAGCTGGGGCCGGTCGATCGGCTAGAGTTCTGAGCAGTGCCGATGGGAAGACGTTCACGGGAAGTGGCAGCCCGTCGGCTGGGGGAGCCCATTGAACTGAGCACCGGCCCCCGCGCTCCGGGCGTCACGGTGAACATCGCCTTCGTTGTCGTTCTTTTTCGCTTCTCGGTTTCCCTCGCCAAGCGCCGTTCGCTGCGACTCTGTTCGATGCTCTTGGATTCCGACGGCAGTCCCGACTGGAGCATCGATGCATCGGTCTGTCGCGGGGAGTGCCGGCGATCGACGGGCGATGCGGGGATGACGTTGATCTTGGGAAGCCGGGTTGTATTGAGCGCTGAAAGCGAAGGCAATGAAGCCGTCGGTTTTAGCGCCCTGCTTTTACTTGCAGATGGCGTGGGTGGGCTGACCTCCGATACGGGAGATTGAGCGGTCTCGGGCGAGAGGGAACGTGGCGTCTGCGTGCTGGGTGTCGACGGAATGGAGGGTGTAGGACTGATGTCGAGCACGCCGGCCGAATGGAGGTCGATCATGCTTCGCGCATGGGCAGGCTGTGCTGGTGAATCGCGAGATGCCTCGTCGCGAAGGGACGACCTGCTCTTTCGCTTGAACCTTTGGAAAAAGTTTTTCATGTTCCTGGCTCAGTGGGGATGTTTAGACGGATGGAGGACAGCCCTCAGACCGACGGCTCTCCCTTGTCGGTTCCTCGATTTTTCGTGCTGGAAAGCGAGGGTGCCGACGAAGAGCGGATGACCGCGCGCTGCTTACCCTTGGCTTTTTCGCTCATCGAAGGGTTCGCTTGATATGAGGCACGGGAGGCATGCCCTGAACCCGGGACCAAGTTGGGGCTCGTACGGTCTGAGGGAGTGGCCGATGCAATGGGCGCCGAGGGCGGACGTGGCAGGGCGGCGGCCTTGTCTGCTTGCGCGGCTCGTTGCTTCTCCCGCAGTTCCTTTTGCTTAGTGAAGTAAGCCGGTATCGCTGGTCCTGCCTTTTTGTCGTCACCGCTCTTGCTACGATTGGGCAGAGGCGGAATGGCAGGCAACGACCTGGTGACGTTAGGCGCGGACTTGCTGGCCTCACCGTGACGATAGGGTCCGCCATCGGCGTGACGTGACGGCGTGACCGAGCGGAATGCCTCTGTGCCGGCCCGGTGGTGCTCCCGCGCCACCAGGGTTTCGCTTTCCAGGCTGTTCGTGGAGGAGGCCGAAGGCGCATGGCGTAGTCTCGGCGCGCCCGGGCGGCGGCTGGATGCCTGCATGCCCTGGGCCAGCATCAGCTGGCTTTCCTCGTCGCTGATGGCGGGAGCAGCGCTCTTCGCCGGCCGTAGCAATTTTGCACGTGCTTCATCGGACAAGTTGTTGAGGCCGGCGTTCGCTCTCGAACGAAAGCTTTCATCGAGGCCCGGATTGCTCTTCCCCGCGCGAAGCGGACGTAATGTCGAAGCGGGTGGGCTCGACATCACCGGCGATCGTCCCACGGAGGCAATAGTGTCGTTATAGGTAGCGATGACCACGGAATCGCGGTGTCCAGGCGGCAAGGCGCGATCGGGAGCAGGTGGAGGCGCCTGGTTCGCCTCGCCGTTCCTGTCCTTCTTCTTCCGTTTTGTCAGGTCGCGTAGCAGATCGGTTAGCTTCAGCATGTCATCTTCCGCGCTGTGGGGTTGAAGTCATCATTCGTTGGAAGTGCTCGAGGTCATTCGCGGCCAAGTGCAAGTTCCACGCTTGTCAGGGAAGGAAGCCGTCGGCCCGCGGCGAGATCGCTCGCGATGTGGTTGCGGATTCGTTGCATGAATCGCCGGCAGGCATCGGGAGGCAACCGCTCGCTGGCCGCGGTGGCGATGCCGTCTTCCAGCGAAAACGAATGTTCCAGGACAGGGTGATCCTGGATCGCCCATGCGCGTTGCTCGGTTGTGGACGCGCTAAGGTAGGTGGACGCCGCATCCTCTTCGGACTTCGAAGCGCGAGGCTTTTCCGCCATAGGCGGTTCCTCACGGATCGCCTGCCGTTCGTCGACGGCATCGACATTCACCGTCCGGGCGCCCTCGATATCCGTTATTTCCGCGTAGAAGTTGTCGGCGATCAAACCGGCTTCTTCTTCCGATACCTCGGCCTCGTCCTGGGTATCGTCGGCGAGACCTTCCTCGTCATCCGACGCATCCTCCTGCGATATCGAGTCCGGATAGACGATGGCTTCGATCACCGGCAGTGGCGCGGTCGGAACCTCCGGCACCGGCTTCACCCGGCTCTTGAAGGTCTCTTCCTGGTACCAACGGATCTTCGTCGCCTTGATCGGCGGACATCCGCGGGCGAAGATCAGTTCCTCGTCCTGCGTGATGTTCTTGACTTCCTGGGGAAGCATCAGCGCACGCGACTGCTCGCTGAAATTCACCGAGCGCGATCGCGGCTGTCCCATACCGCCGCTGCGGGAGGTGGATTTCACGTTGACGGTGAAATTGCCCATCTCGCGGCTGATTTCCGTCGCCACGTCCATGTCGGCCGGTGTGTAGCAGATGCGCACGGCGTGGTTCTGGAAGAAGTTCCTGGCCGCGTCCTCCCCGTACACCTCGCGCACCTGGCTGGGCGACTGGAAGATCGGCAGCAGGCGCACGCCGTAGCCGCGGAGGAAGGCGATGGCGTCCACGACGATCTGCAGCTTGCCCAGCGAACGGAACTCGTCGAGGATGAGCAGGCATTGATACTTGAGCGACGGATTGTGCTCGGGGAGCTCGCGGGTATTGATGTCTACAACCTGCTGGAAGAAGAGGTTGAGCAGGGGAGCGAGGCGGCTGAGGTTGTCCGGCGTGATGCCGATGTACACCGTGATGCGTCGCTCGCGAAGCGCGCGGAGGTCGAAATCGTTCTCGGTGGTGGCCGCGTCGAGAATGGGGTTTAGGAACAGCTCGAAACGCGAGGTGAAGGTCTTGCGGATCGACGTGCGCGTGTTGTCCGCTGTGTTGATGTAGTCCTTCAGCGAGCTGGAACAGACCATGGAAAGCGGCTTGTCGCTGCGTTCGCGGTGCTCGATGAGGGCGGTCAGGTTCTCGTCGCTTCCTTGCAAGGCCTCGCGGGCCACCTGGCCCAGCGTGCGCGGCTTTCCCTCCGTCTCGAACACGTACAGCACCAGGCCCAGGAACAACGATCGGCAACTGGCGGTCCACAGGGGGTCGGTACCGGGGACGTCGGGGAAGATGATGTTGCTGATCTTCTGGATGTCGTCGACGATCAGGCCGGGGTCGTCGCGGATGTAGGCGAGCGGGTTCCAGCGGTGGGTATGCCGCTCCGGCGAAGCGGGATCGAACAGGTAGACCTCGTGCCCGTTGGCCTTGCGGAAGCCCGCGGTAAGGGTCCAGTTCTCCTTCTTGATGTCCAACACCACCGCGGAATGATTCCAGTTGAGCAGGTTGGGTATGACGATGCCCACGCCCTTGCCCGAGCCGGTGGGTGCGGCAAGCATGATGTGCGGTAATTGCTGCAGGCTGGCCGTGAGGAAGCGGTTGCCCTGGCGGCCCAGGATGACGCCGTCGCCCTGGTTGGTCAGCAGGCCGTGGCGGCGCATGTCCGAGGCGCGGGCGAAGCGCGCGCTGCCGTGCAGCGACTGGCGGGGCTTTACGAAGGCGAGCGCCAGCGGCGCGAGCAGGGCCAGAGTCGCGGCGCCGGCGCCGATCATCAACGGCTTGCGCACGCCGGGCACGGTTCCGTAGGCCCCGTAGTAATCGAACCATGTGCGCAGGTCGACGTCGTGCGCCGTGTTCCGGAAGAGGAGCAAGGTGAACACGTGGCCGGCGAGATACATCCATGCGGGCACGGCCGCCACGGCCACGCCGATGGCCAGTATCGCCTTAAGCCAGGATGGTGCGCTTGCGCTGGGGCTCATAATAAATTCCGGTTACGCGACGGCGGCCGTCCACGACGCTGAACTGCACGACGATGTCGACCAGCATGAACAGGAGTTGCTTGATGTCCTCGCGAGCGAGCTGCGATCCCCCTGCCGATTCCTTCACCAGGAGCATCAGCTGCTCGATGGCCAGTTGCGGGCTGGTGGCGTGCACCGAGGTGATCGAACCTGGGTGACCCGAATTGACGTTGCGCATGAAGTAGAACGCCTCGTCGCTTCTCAGCTCGGCGAGTAGGATGCGGTCGGGTTTCATGCGCAGGCACGATTCCAGCAGCGTTTTCGGCGTGGCCTTGCTCACGCCCTGGCCGTCCTTGGAATAGAACAGGCGCACGTGGTTGGGTTGGTGCAGGATTTCAAGCTCGGGCGTGTCCTCGATGGTGATGAGCCGCTCATGGGGCGGAATGAGGTCGACCAGCGCCTTCATGATCGTGGTCTTGCCTGAGCCGGTGGCGCCCGAAATCACGATGTTCTGGTGCGAGCGCACGGCAAGCTCGAGGAAATCCCGGATGCGATCGGCCTTGAGGAGACGGAGCAGTTCCTCTTCCACCGCGAGATTGCCGTGGCCATGGATCACCACCTTCTCGAACGCGCCGCTGCGTTCGTAGTCGTCGAGCGTGAGCCGTAGCTGCGACGGCTTGCGGATGGTCAGGCTGACCGTGCCCGCGCGCACCGCGGGGGGCACGATGGCCTGCACGCGCTCGCCGGAGGGCAGGGCGGCCGATACGACGGGCGCTGTCTCGGAGATCGTCTGCTGCGTGGACGTGGCGATCAGCTTGGCCAGCATGCGCAGGTGGTCGTAGGTCAGCTCGGGCATCGCGTGCCGCGTCCAGCCGCCTTGCCCTTCGGTCCAGGCCTCGCCGGGCTGGTTGACCACCACTTCGGTCACCATGCCGGCGAGCAGCCGGCGCAAGGGGGCGAGGTAGGTTTCCACCGCCGAGAATGGAAGCGCGGTTTCCACGCGTGGCGTCGCATCGATGTCCATCACCGGTGCGCTCACGTCACATTCCCGCCGACGCCTGGGGCGAGGTGGCCGAGAGCCCGTAGACGCTGCTGAAATCCAGGTCGCGCGCCACGAAGATCGAGATGTGCCCGCCCTGGGCCTTGTCGAGCGTGGGCGGGATGTTGACGGTGTTCTGCAGGATGGTGGACACCGCATCGTTCGATCCGCTGGCCGCCGACGAGCCGAAGTTCAGCGTGTTGCCGCCGTTGTCGTTCTTCGAGGCCTCGTATTGGCTGACGTCGTTCACGAAGGAAACCAGGAGCGCGGCACCGAAACGGGCCCAGAAGTGGTTGTTCACCACGCCGTCCAGTCCCGAGCGGCCGAGGGCGTCCGTCGACGGGGAGTCGATGTTCACGATGACGCCATGCGGCGTTTCCACGCGTGTCCACAGCACGAAGATGCGGTCCAGCCCCGGACGCAGCTGGGCCGACTGATACTGGCCCACGACGCGCGAGCCTCGCTCCAGGAGGAGCACCTCTCCGTCCGTCGAATAGATGTCGCGCGTGAGCATGCACGAGGTCATGCCAGGCTGCTGGCTGTTGATCGCGGTGACCAGGACGCAATCGAGGAAGGTGCCCTGCGTGATCGTGAGGTGCGGATCCGCCAGCAACGACGCGGACACGCCATTGCCCCGGGTGGCCGTGAGCGCATTGCCCAGGCTCGATCCACCCGCACCTGCACCCGGTGTACCCGCTTGCGCCAGTGCCAGGCCCTGGGCCGCGTCCGCCGCGCCTGGCTTGTGCACGGTAGCCAGCAGGGGCGCGCGCCGTCTCCTGGCGGCAAGGGCCAGCGCGGCGCGCTGCTCGTCGCTGAGCTGCGCCGGCGGTGGCGGCGCGACGGCTGCCGTACCGGCTGCCTGCACCGGCAACGGCGGCTTCTCCGCGTGCCTGGCGGCGAAGGCATCGCGCGTCATGGTGGGCAGCACGGTTGCCGCCGCCTCGGGATCCTCCTTGCCCGCGTTGCGCTCGCGCAGGTTGCCGAGCAACCGGTGCACGCCCAGCGAGATCATCATCACCACGGCGGCCGCGACGAGGAACAGCATCAGCCACCGGTTGCCGCGCCGAGTCTTTCCTACCTGGGGTATGCCGCGGCCCTGTTCGGCCGCGGCCGGTACCTGTTCGCCGGGCGTACTCATCGGGTGTGGGCTCCTGTGGCTTGCTTGTCGTTGGGCATCGGCCATCCGCTGGCGCTCACGGGAGGCGGCAGGGGCTGGCCTTGCGCTCCGGTGCCGTTGGATCGCGTGGTGGGTACCGTGGACGGCGTGGCGGGAAGGTCCGCGGGGCCACCTGCCGCGCCTTTGATCGTCCGCGTCACCTCGGGCGATGCCGTGCCCGTCGGCGACGGCACGCCGTAGTAGTCGTAGCTGCGGTTCTGGATGCAGGCCACCGCCTTGCCGCGGCGAAGCACGAACCGCGCGGCGGTGCGCTGTAAGACGTAGTACTCGCCGCGCATGCTCGCGTTGACGATGCTTTCGTCGCCTTCCTTGTCCAGGATGAAGATGGCGGGAACTTCCTGGGCCGCCGGAAAGCGCATATAGGTGAAGCGTCCATCGTCAAACACTTCGGACGGCTGGAGGTCGCGGCCGCCGCAGCCGTAATAATTCCAGTTGCGCGCTTCGGGAGCCTTCGCGAAGGCCTGCTGCACCTGGCGCTTGCTGGCCTGCGCAGCACCATGCGCGTCGTCTTCGGGATAGACGTAGCGCACCTGGAAGTACATGTCGTGGCTCTTGCCCGAGGACGGGCCATGGACATCGCGAGCGTCCAGGGAGATCTGGTACACGCGCTTGTTGGTGACCACGGTCATGTTGGTGACGGCGTTGTCTTCGCTTGGCTTCACGAAGAGGTGGTTGGCGGCCGGGGCCACCTCCCATGCCACGGAATCGCCTAAAGCGATGTTCTCGGTCGTTTCTCCCGGCGCGAACTGGATGTCGGTGGAGTAGCCGTAGTGGCCCACGACCTTCACCACGTCCGCCGGGTTGTAGAGCACGTCCTTGATGCGTGCGTCGTAGCGGCCGTCTTTGGGCTGCGATTCGGCGCAGGCCGCTCCCGCGGCCATGGAAAGGGCGATCAGCCCCCAGGCATGTAGTCGCATCGTCAAGTCCCCGTCGCCACCGTGACCGGGTCCAGCCGGTAGTCGTCCACCTGGAAGCCCACCGGATTGACCAGCAGCGCCTTGGCATCGGCGGCGGTCTTCATGTAGCGGTAGGTGATCGTCGCTATCCAGCCGGTTTCCCTCGGCGCGGCATTGGGAAAGCGCTCCAGGCGCGAGAAACGTACCTGCGCCACGCCCTTGCCCAGGAAGGCGATCGAGTTGACTGCGACCTCGACGGTACCGTCGTTGCCGTAGACCTTGGTGGGCGATTGCGGATTGTCCGGCTTGATCTTCGCGATGTATGCGTCGGCCACGTTGCGCGCCGACATCAACGACACCGCTTCGTAATCGGGAAAAGCCATCGCGGTGGAGTACTCCTCGCGATAGTTCACGTACCTGGCCAGGAAGTACTTGTCGATCGCTTCGTTGAAGGTCACGGTCTGTTCGTCGATGTGAGTCACGATGTCGGTCGCCCCGGTGTTCTTGTCGACGCGGACCACGAAGGGTTCCACCGTCTTCAGTGGCGTGAGCAGGGCCACCGCCACACAGGCCACCAGGCCGGTGACCATGCCGCCGGCCGCCACCATCCATGCGCGCTGTTCGCTCTTGCGCGCGCGCGCGATCTCGTCGGTTTCCCAGTACTTCGAGGCTTCGGCGAAAGCCTTGATGGAAGCGTCGCTCATCGTGAGGTGTCCTTGGCGCCGGGCACCGCGTAGTGATCGGGTGAGTTCAGCGGGTAGTAGCTACCCGAGCAGCGGGGAGGCTTGTCCATGCTCCGGGCGCAGCCGGTAACGCCGGTGGCCATGGCCGCGAGGAGGGCCATCCATAGGATTGATCGCATCGGTGGGTCTCTGTGTTCGCTGTCTTCGTGGAACCGGTCAGCTGCCGGAATAGGTTTTCCGGGCCAGTCCCTGGACCCGGGAAAGCGGCGAGTTGAGCGAGGCGGCGCCGTACTGGCTGCCGAGGCGGCCTTGTCCCTGCCCGCCGGAAAAGGGCGAACCGGCGCCCAGCCGGCTCGCGAGCCGGTTACCCGAACCCGCCAGGCGGCCGGCGAACTGCTGCGCCGACATGGCGATGCCCTGTCCGAGCGCGGCAGCCATGACCTGGGTCTGCCAGAGCACCGTGATGATGGCGATAGCGGCGGTCAGCACCTTCACCATATTGAGGATCGTGTCCTCCCAACTGTCCTGCGGCAGCGCCGTGACGAACTTGTCGAAGACCGAGAAGCACAACGACACGGCAGAGGCGACCAGGAGGAAGAGGATGGCCATGCTCACGACCTGGCCCAGCCACGCCTCGAAGAAGCGCTGGGTGGTCTGGAAGATCGCCATGAGGATGAAGAACGGCCCCACGGCGAGCAGGAGCGCAAGCGAAATGAAGGTGACGAAGACGATGCCCGTCGCAATGGCCACGATGATCGCCACGACGAGGTACAGGATCATGGCGATGAGGTAATAGCCGATGGCACCGTCGAAGATGCTGAGGCTCTCCGCCATGTCCCAGGCCTTCCCGGCGATCTGCAGGCCCTGGGCGAGGGCATTGTCGAGGATGTCGGCGAGCGTGGCCGCTCCTCCGCCCGCGGCTGTCCCGGCACCCGGGGCGACCATCGCCGAGGCGAGCGCGGCCGGGGCGTGGACGAAGAAGTCGACGATGACCGACTGGTAATCGCTTGCGGTGAGTCCGATCAGCGAAATGGTGACGATGCGCAGGATGCGCCGGATCCCGTCGCCGAACGGCTCGTGGATCTGGCCACTGGCGATGCCGGCACCCCAGAGCAATACGTAGATCACCATCATGTCGGCCGCGGGGCGCGCGATGACGTCGATCAATGCCTGTGAGTTGGTCTGCGCGAACTGCGTGATCGTGTCGACGATCCCGTCGAGGAGGAAATGCGCCACGCGCGTATTGTCGGCGGCACCGCCACCATCCACGGGAACAGCCTGGAACATCGGTCAGTAGCTCCTGCTGTTGCGGCCGAACATCTTTTGCTTGGTCTGGACCTCGCGCACCTTGTCCGCGTGCTCCTCCATGTTCTCCAGCGCCTGCGTCTTCACGAGCTCGTTCGTGATGTCGGCCGTTTCCAGCTGGATGCGAGCCGCGAGGTCGGCAGTGTCCTTGAGACTGGTCGTGGTCGCGATCTTGAGCCGCAGCGCATCCAGCCGCGCAGAATGCTGGACGGCGTTCTGGTAGATGTCCTCGTTGGCCGCCATGGAGCTGGCGGCGCTATCGAGGTCGGCGGACATGTTCCCCTTGGCGAACGGGTTCACTTTCGAGAAGAACGATTGCGAGGTGCTGGAAGCATCCTTCTGCAACGCGCGCGCCATGTCGCTGGCGGCGCCGCTGGAGTTCACCAGGTTGAGCGTATTCCTCGCATCGCCGGGGAGGCTGTCGTCGGGCTGGAACGAAAGATTGCCGAACTGCGTCGCGCCGGAACCGATGGCGTTCTTGACGTCGTTGAGCCTGTCGACCGTGTCGGCGGCCGATGCGGCGGTTTTCGTGGCAATGGCGATCTGCGTGACCAGCGAAGCGTTCGCCGCCGTGAGTTCCGTGTCCGCATCGGGCGTGGATACGACGAACTGCGCCTTGGCGCCGGGCGCGATCAAGGCGGCCACAAGGAAAAGACCAAGGGCCAGGGCATGGAAGGATGTGAATTTCATGGGCATCTCCTGTTAGATGGCGTTTATCCGCGTTCCCTGCGCATGGCGTGGAACAGCCGCAACCAGTCGTCCGGCCGGGCGCCGGCGCGGGCGATGGCGCGCTCGGCGAGGTCGACGGTATTGGCGGTCCCGGACAGCACCGCCAGCTCCTCGTCGAAACCACGGAGGTTCAGTTCGCAAACGGTGGAGTTTGGCCCTTGCTTGAAAAGGAAGCCGCGCAGGTTGGCTTCGACCATGTCCTTGCGGACGATGTCGTACTCGCGTTCGGACAACTTGAAACCATCGACATAGTCGTCCCTGGTCGCCTTGGCGTTGGGCAGGTAGAGCTGCGTCACGCATTGCTCGATCAGCTGCTTGCTGATGCGCGAGCGAAGCACGTCGGAGGGACTTTGCGTGCCGAAGAGGGCGAGTGCGTTGCGCTTGCGATAGGTCTTTACCGCGTCGAGTGCCTTGCTCTCGAAGTATTCGTCCATCAGCATCTTCCAGAACTCGTCCATGTTCAGGATGAAGCGGCGGCCGTCGATCAGCTGCTCCATGCGGTGGAACAGGTACATCACGGTGACCGTGCGGGTCTCGTCGTTCTCCAGGAAGTCGGTCACGTCGTAACCGAAATGGCGGCCGTCCGAGAGATTGATGAGGTCGACGGGGTTGTCGAGCAGCCAGCCCAGCGACCCGCCTGCGCACCATTTGCGGAAGCGCGCGGCGTTGCCGTCGGGGTCGGTCGGGTCGAGGAACTCCAGGATCGACGAAAAGCGCCGCGCCTCGAACGGCATGGCGTACACGCCGTTCACCGCGTCCTGCACTTCGCGTTCGCGATTGGGCGAAAAGCGGAAGGAGCTGTCGTCGCCCTTGATGCAGCGTTTGACCAGTTGCATCACCATGGCGCGGTTTCCGGGGGTGTCTTCCATGGCGCAGGGGTTGAAACCCGTGGGCACGCCGTTCTTCAGCGTGAAGTACTGGCCCCCCATGGCCTTGATGAAGATCGCCTGGCCCTGGTCCTTGTCGAACGTGAACACCGTGGGCTTGTACTTCTCCGCCTGGGCAAGCATGAAGGTCTGGATGACCGTCTTGCCCGCGCCGGTAGGGCCGAGGAGCAGCGTGTGTCCCGCCACCCGGTCGTCCGCGTCGCTCTCGGTGACGCCGCGCCGCGAGGACGGCGGCAGGTGGAAATTGAAGTAGAACGGCGTGCCCGAGGTGGTCTTCAGCAGGGTGAGCGCTGGCCCCCACTGGTTGCCTCCGAAGCGGCCATGGGGGTAGTTGTGGAAACCGGTATAGCCGACGATGTTGCTCGAACTGATCGGCGCCGGCCGCGGCCGCATGCGGAAGTTGCCCGGCAACTGCGCGAAGAAGGCGGCTTCGATGCACTCGTCCTCGCGTGCGACGAGGAATCCCGCTTCACCGAGCACGGCGCGGCTGATGGCGATGCGCTCGGAGAGTTCCTTCTGCGTGTCGCCAAGCAGCATCATGCTCAGGTGATGTTCGCCGAAGACGACGCGCCCGGCCGTGAGGTCGTCGAGCGCCTGCCCGATGTCCCCGATCTGCGAAGCGGAGGTGTCGTTGGCGTTGACCAGCAGGCGTTGCTGCTTCTGCAACGCTTCCGACGCCTTCTGCCTGCCGAACACGGCGAAGGACTGCGTGAGCACGAAAGGGAAGGGAACCGTCAGCAGCATGTTCAGGTGCCCCGGCTCGGTCCGTTCCACCTGGTACGACGCCGCGCCGAGCATGGCGCCGATGCGCAGTTGCGTCGCTCCCCGGATTTCCATCTGGTCGACGCCGAACGATACCCGGCTGTTCACCATGCCGTAGCGCGCCGATCCCTTCGGGACGGGAATACGCTGCCATTCGCCGTTCACCAGCATCGCGAACAGCTCCAGCGGTTCGGAACAGACCACGCCCTTGTGCTCGTAGAGTTCCAGGCGGCGCACGCCATAGCGCGAGAGCCCCGCCATGATGGAGTCGGTGATCTCGTCGAGGCGCTCGTTGCTCTCGTGGATGCTCTCCAGGGCGGCCTCGTGGTTGCGCCGACCGCCGAAGCGCAGCACGTTCGATTTGCCGGACCTGGGCCGGACGACGATGGTGAGGTAGTGCGAGTTGACCATCATCTCCAGGCCGCCCAGGCTGGCCCGGTACCGCTCGTTGAGGCGGCCTGCGAAATCTTCGGCGAAGCTGCCTTCGGGATAGTCGCTGCGGGCCTCGCGGACGGTGTGCATCCAGAACGCGATGTCTTCACTGGCCACATTCCGGATGAGCCCGGTAAGGGCGTCGTGCCAGGCCTGGATATCGGCATCGTCGGCGGCTTCGTGCGCGATGCCGGCGATCTTGATCGTCGTCAGCGTGTCGCCGGCCTGCGTGCGCAGGTTGTATTTCGAAACGTGCGAGGAGAACGGGATGTACTCCGCCAGCGGCTTCGACTGGTTCATCAGGGGTTGCTTCGGCGACAGCATGGTCGTCAGCGCCGCGAGCGGGTGGGCAGGGCGGCGTACGACCCGCTGCGCCAGTAGGCGCGATCGCGGTGCGTGGCCTTGGTGGAGAGCTGCAGAGCGAGATAGCGGAAAGCGCGCGGATCCCGTGCGCAGACCAGCCTCGCCAGTCCGTAGAGCACGATGCCCATGCCCAGTGCGGCGATTTTCCAGGTGATGTCGAGCTGGACCAGGTTCGCGACCAGGAAGCTCACGGCGCTGCTGCCGACGATGAAGATCAGCGCGTCCACCGGCAGCCCAAAAAGCGTGGCCGGGCGTGTCAGTCCGCCGAAGAGGGGATCGCTGCGGAGGTCGGCCATGATCAGCCTCCGGACCCATAGAGAGCGTCCACCACCTCGGTCGCGAGGCCTGCAACGACCGCACCGATGATGACCTGCCCCACGGTGGCCCACGACATGCGGCCGAAGGCGGCCAATACGCCGGAACCGATGACGGATACCACGAGGATCGCGTGCACGGCGGTCTTGATCCAGCTCACCGCGCTGTTCGATTTCGTGGTGAGGGAGCCGAGATCCTGGGCCAGCGCCAGGTCCGGGCATAACAGGATGAAAGCGAATAACGCCAATCCCACTAACGCGGGAATGAGAGCGGAACGGTTAAGGGGGAAAATCGATTTATTGGCGTGTGTCACTGCATTTTCCTGTCGATCGGCAATATGCGTTCTTGGCCCCCTCATCAGGGACCTATTGAATGAATGAAAAGCTGTTATTCCGTTATTGCAAAATCCAATCCGTGGATTTTCCGCTGCGGCGTTATTGGGTCGTCGGATCGACGCTGGTAACGAATGAAGGCTGCGGGGCGGGAGAGGCACCGGGCGCCTCCTCGCGCCGCCAGCGCGCCCGGGCGAACACGTCCCAGTGCGGCGGTTCGCCCTGCGTTTCCACGCCATGGCGCTCCATCCCTTCGCGCAGCGACTTCTCCACCGCGTCCGGCGGCTCGCCATGTGCCACCCGCGCATTCGCTTGCCGCAACATGTCATCGACGGCGTTCTGGACATCCTTCGCCCAGGCACCGTGGGCAAATGAAAGCAGCAGGAGGGCGCATCCCGGTGTTATGGGGATTTTTGTTTTGGGCATTTTCGGGAGTTATTTACCGTGGAGTGCCGTGCGATTGAACACACGGCCGCAGCCATCTCGATTGGGGATTCGATAGGCCATTAGTAACGCATGCTTTCACTGCGTCATTGCTCCCCCAAACGGGGGGTAATAAGCGCACACGCGCCAGATCGGTGACACAGTTCTCAATTCGCTCGCCATTAAAGCGCAGGGCTGACTCATCGGGTTACAAACCATGCGGAAGCGCACGGAAGCTCGCCGCGATTACAATGGCGTCCTTGACGCGCCAAAGGAACCATCCGTGATCATCCAACCCAAAGTCCGCGGCTTCATCTGCACCACCGCTCATCCGGTCGGTTGCGCGAAGAATGTGGAAGAACAGATCGCCATCACCAGGGCCAGCGGCGCGTTCGCCGACGGCCCGAAGAGCGTGCTCGTGATCGGCGCATCCACCGGCTATGGCCTGGCCTCGCGTATCACGGCCGCGTTCGGCCACGGCGCCGCCACGCTCGGTGTGTTCTTCGAGAAGCCGTCCAGCGAGACGAAGACGGGTACGGCCGGCTGGTACAACTCGGCGGCATTCGACAGGCTCGCGCGTGAAGCGGGCCTGTTCAGCCGCTCGATCAACGGCGATGCCTTCGCCGACGAGACGCGCGCGCGCGCCATCGAGATCATCAGGAACGAGATGGGCGGCAAGGTCGACCTCGTCGTCTATTCGCTCGCCTCGCCGGTGCGCAAGCTGCCCAAGACGGGCGAAGTGGTGCGCTCCGCGCTGAAGACCATCGGCGAGACCTTCACGGCCTCCTCGGTCGACACGAACAAGGACGCCGTCATCCAGGCGTCGGTCGAGCCGGCCACGGAGCAGGAAATCAAGGACACCGTCACCGTCATGGGTGGCGAAGACTGGGCGCTGTGGATCGACGCGCTGAGCGAAGCCGGCGTGCTTGCCGACAACGCCACCACCATCGCGTACAGCTACGTGGGAACCGAGATCACCTGGCCGATCTACTGGCACGGCACGCTCGGCCAGGCCAAGCAGCACCTCGACCGTACGGCGAAGGAGCTTCGCGACCGCTACGCCGCCAAGGGCCTGCGCTCGTACGTGGGCGTCATGAAGTCGGTCGTGACCCAGGCCAGTTCGGCCATTCCGGTCATCCCGCTGTACGTTTCCATGGTCTTCAAGATCATGAAGGCGAAGGGCATCCATGAAGGCACGATCGAACAGATCAACCGCCTGTTCCACGACCGCCTGTACCGCACTGACGGCAAGCCCGCGGAAACCGACGCCGAGGGCCGCCTGCGCCTGGACGACTGGGAGCTGCGCGACGACGTGCAGGGCGAGTGCAAGGCACTGTGGCCGACCGTCACCACGGAAAACCTGTGGCAGGTCACCGACTACGCCGGCTACAAGCACGACTTCATCAAGTTGTTTGGGTTCGAGGCCAAGGGCGTCGATTACGACGCCGACGTGAATCCCGACGTCCAGTGGGACGTCGTGCAGCTCTGAAGGATCAGCGCGACGCGGTGAGCTTCAACACCTGCCCAGGCTTCACCGCCTGGGTTTGCAAGTCGTTCCACTTCATCAGCTGCTCCACGCTCACCTGGTGGCGACGGGCGATGGTCCACAGCGATTCGCCGCTGTTGACCTTGTAGAACACGATCTGCGGCTCGTCCTTCGCGACGGTCTTCTTCTTCGACGATGGCTTCTTCGCGGCCTTGGCGACGGCGGGCTTCGCGTCCGCCACGACCTCGGGCGTTTCCGCTACCGGGTCGACCGGTCCGAGCTTGTACTGGTCCGCCGCCGACTTGGGCAGGAGCAGGCTCGAGCTCACCGTGCCCTTCGCGGTGCGATAAGCCGGATTGAAGTCGCGCAGGTCGTTCATCGACAACCCGGACTGCTTCGCCGCCTGGGCCAGCGACTGCGGACTCGACACCTGCACCACCTGCAACGCGTTCTCGGTATCGCGGCGGGGCAAGGAGACGTTGAAGCGCGCCGGGTCGCGCACGATGCACGCGATGGCCATGAGCTTCACCAGGTGTTCCCGGGTACCTGCCTTCATCGGCACGTCGGGAAGACCGTCGTCGCTCGTCGGACCGCCGTGCTTGTCCAGCTTCTTCTTCAGCCCGAACTCGCCCGCGTTATACGCGACGTCGACCAGGCGCCAGTCGCCCAGGTCGTCGTAGTAGCGGCGCATCATGTTCATCACGGACTCGGTGGACTTCGCGATGTCCAGCCGCTCGTCGTAGTTCTTCTCCACGCGCAGGCCGAGCGTGCGTGCCGTCTGCGGCATGATCTGCCACATGCCCGCCGGACGGTTCTTCGCACCGGGCACGTGGCGGTACTGGCTTTCCACCCAGGGCAGCAGCGCGAACTCGCCGGCAACGCTGTGCTTCATCGCCGACTTGTGGGCGTACACGATCAGCGGCAGCACCTCGTTCACGTTCTGCTCGAAGCGGTTCGGCTGCTTCGTGTACGTGCGCGCCCAGGCCAGCACCTGCGGATCGGCCTCGCAGCCGGGCATGGCGAAGCTCTCGCGCATATCGGACCAGAAGTCCGCCGGCTGGGCCGGGCGCAGGAGTTTCGGGGCCACGGCCACGTCTTCCACCGGGGCGACGGGGGCCACAGTCGCGGCAGGCTGCTGCGGCACGGGCTTCGGGACGTTGCCGGCACAGGCCGTGAGAAAGAGGGGAATCAGGGTGGGCAGGAGACGACGGTTGAGTACGTTCATGCGGTAAAGCTGTCCTTGGCCCGACGCAGCGCGGCGAAGCGCTCCGTACGCGTGGCGTGGTCCTGGCCCTGGGCCTGGACCCAGCGGGCGATGGCCTCGCTGTCCACGCGCAGGAAGGGGTTGCTGGCGCATTCATCGACCAGGCGGCTTGGCAGGCTGGGCCGGCCCTCGGCGCGAAGGCGCGCCACTTCATCGGACCGGCGGCGCAGCTCGCCGTTGTCCGGATCGACGCTGAGCGCGAAGCGGATATTGGCGGCCGTGTACTCGTGCGCGCAGCACACGAGGGTTTCCGGCGGCAGGTGGGCGAAGCGATCCAGGGAGGCCAGCATCTGCTCCGGCGTGCCCTCGAAGAGGCGGCCGCAGCCGACGCTGAACAGGGTATCGCCGCAGAACAGGAAGCCTTCGCCCGCGTAGGCGATGTGCGAACGGGTGTGACCTGGCACGGCCATGACCTTGAACGAGGCCCTGGGCGCATCCAGTGTGACCGTGTCGCCGTCTTCGACGATCTGGGTCTTGTAGGGAATGCGTGTGTCCGGACTGGCGTACACCTCGACGTCGTGCTCGCGCACGAGATCGAACACGCCACCGATGTGGTCGTTGTGGTGGTGGGTCAGCAGGATGGCCGTCAGCCGCCAGCCGCGCTCGGCCAGCGCGGCTTCGACGGGAGCGGCTTCGCCGGGATCCACGACGAAGGCATTGCCATCGTCGTCGGCGACCAGCCAGATGTAGTTGTCGCTCAAGGCCGCGACGGGGACCCAATGCATCGGGCGGACTCCGTTACGTCGATAGGGCGCGAACACCCAAGGAATGGCCGCCGGGGAGTGAACCGGGCGGGGCCGCCGGACTATATCAGCCGGGTATATCTCGCTCGTTAGAAACTCATTAACCGCTGTGCCGACCTCCAAACCGTTTAGACTCGAAGCACATGGTCCAGTTCAGTCCCGACATTTACGCGAGCCCACAAATCGGCAAGCTCCTCGCCGATGAGGCGCGAGTGCTCGCCCCATTTCTGGCGCGCTGTACGGGGGAGCACGGCCTGCACCTCACGGCGGCCGCCCAGGGCGAGCCGCCGGCGATACCGCTCCTGGGCCACTGGGCGACCCTTCGCGTGGCCGGAGCGGTCCTGGGCGGCGACATACGGGCCAGCGGCCTGGAGGCGCTCCCGTTCATAGACGAATCTTTCGGCGTGGTCCTGCTGCGCCACGCCCTGGAAACCACGGCCCGGCAGGACAATCTCCTGGACGAGGCAATCCGCGTGCTGGCACCCGGTGGGATGCTGGCCATCACCGGCATCCACCCTGTGGGGCTCTGGTCGCCCTGGGTGGCGAGACAGAGCCGCGGCATCCGTCCGCGCCTCACCTGGCCGTGGTGGTGGAGCCAGCGCCTCGTGCGCGACGAGTTCGAGCTGTCGATGCCCCGGCGCGTGGGCAGCGCCTGGCCCCGCGCCGGAGGCCAGGCAGCGGGCGAATCGCTGGTGGGCGGCGGCTATCTCCTGGTGGCGCGCAAAAAGCGCCCGGCAGCGGTACCCTTGCGCGCCCGCGTCGCGGCCGTGCCCGCACCGATCCCTGGAACATTGGCTTCCGGCGCACGCCGCAACGCCCGCGAACCCATAAGCTGACTTAGTACTACATGACCGATACCGTTGAAGCGTTCACCGATGGCGCCTGCCTCGGCAATCCCGGGCCCGGCGGCTGGGCCGCACTGCTCCGCGCGAAGGGCATCGAGAAGATGCTCTCCGGCGGCGAAGCCGAGACGACGAACAACCGCATGGAAATGATGGCGGCCATCTCGGCGCTCGAAGCGCTGACCCGCCGCTGCAACGTGCACCTCATGACCGATTCGAAATACGTGATGCAAGGCGTGCAGGAATGGGTGCCGAAGTGGCGCCGCAACGGTTGGAAAACGGCCGACAAGAAACCGGTGAAAAACCAGGACCTGTGGATCCGCCTGGACGAGGCGGCCGCCGCGCATACCGTCACCTGGGAATGGGTGAAGGGCCATAACGGCCACGTGGAAAACGAGCGCGTGGACGTGGCCGCGCGCGACCAGGCACTTATCTACAAGGCGAAAGGGAAGGTGGCATGAGGCAGGTCGTGCTCGATACGGAAACCACGGGCCTCGAAGCGCACCTCGGTCATCGTCTCATCGAAATCGGCGCGGTCGAGATGATCGGCCGCCGCCCCACCGGGCGCACGTTCCACACGTACCTCAACCCGGAGCGCGCCATCGACGAAGGCGCGCGGGAAGTCACCGGCATCCAGGACGAGTTCCTGCTGGACAAGCCGTTTTTCCGCGACAAGGTGGACGAGTTCCTCGAGTTCATCCGCGGCGCGGAACTGATCATCCATAACGCCGCGTTCGACGTGGGCTTCATCAACGCCGAGCTGAAGCTGCTGGGCGAGCACTACGGGCAGGTCACCGACCATGCCACCGTGCTCGACACGCTGCTGATGGCGCGCACGATGTACCCCGGCCAGCGCAACAGCCTCGACGCGCTATGCAAGCGCCTGGGCGTGGACAACGCGCACCGCGACCTGCACGGCGGCCTGCTCGACGCGCAGTTGCTGGCGGACGTCTATATCGCCATGACCTCGGGCCAGGTGGCCCTCGACTTCGCCTTCGACGCCTCCGCCGACGACCGCGGCGCAAACATCCTCGGCGACATCGTGATCACCCGCCGGCCGATCGTCCTGCGCGCTTCCGACGAAGAACTGGCCCTGCACGCACAACGCCTCGACGCCATCGACAAGGCGGCCGGCGGCCAGAGCATCTGGCGCAAGCTGGAACCCGAAACGGCCGAGACGGTCCACTGATCGTCGCCCCTGCGCAGGGCGGGGCCAGTGACTACTGCACATCGTCGCCCCTGCGCAGCAGGGGCCCAGCGACTTCGGCGCACGAGGCAACTTGGTGCGCGAATGAATCCATTAGCCTGCTGACACAGGCTCACGCCTTGAGCGGCTACGCCGCAGCAATCTCGACGTGGCGGCGAGGCCACCAGCCGTCGCCCTCGCCGCGGAGACTTGCGTCGTTTGCGAATGATCGTAAGTCCGACGCACGCATCATCCCGCACATACAAGCAAGAAACACCGCTAACGGCACACCTCAGTAGCGCCTACAGACAACACGAACGCCGTTAGATACTCTCGGGCCGTTGCCTGCGTTGTCGACACACGAAAACGCGACGCAGGCGGCCATCGCTTGATGCGATGAAGTAGCGCGAACCGAAGGTGCGGCAAACACCTCCGGCTCGCTGACCAAAACCAACCGACATTAAAAGAGTATTGATTTTGGCTACCCCAGATCATACGGCACCCGCGCGCCCACCGGCCCCTCCGGGTGATACCCTCAACCTGTAAGGGCTTTCTGCCGAACAGGCAGAGGCGTTGTAGAACCGCGGTGCTCGCCGTGCACTTGAGACATTTCTTACCGTCGTAACCGACGCGATCGGTTGTGCCGGTGGAACGCGGCTTGCGTCGCATCTTCATCAATCACGCCGCCCGGTACTCCCAGGTGCCGGTGAAGCTTCGTGTTCCCTATGGTCCGCGGCGCGTCAATTCCTGGCGCGCCGCGTTTGGGCGAGGCGCGGCGCAAGCAAGGAGCAAACGATGAGCGGTCACAAAGAACTCGAGCTCGACCCGCATGCGACACCGCACGACTTGCTGAATCTCGCGACCGAATGGTTGCAGTACTCCAAGGGCATCACCGAACTGCTCGCCGAACTCGTGTACGAATCGGACAATTTGAACCCGCAGCAGATGGCCATGGGCCTGGAGGCCGTGGGCAAGATGACCCACATGGGTTTGCAATGCGCGTCGACGGCGCATGTGCGAATCCAGTGGGAGGAAGCCAAGGCCAAGGCCGAGTGGAAGCTCGTTTGAACGCTCGAGGCGACACTTTCATCCGCGGAGGGCTCCCTACTAAGACCGCCGTCGCACTCGCGTACGCGGGTGCCCGGCGCCCCAATGGTCTACGAAGCCGAAGTCTGATCGTCTTTACAAAACGATCAACCGGCAGCCCGCAACAGAATGGCCGTGATGTTGTCGCGCCCGCTTCCGTCCAGCGCTTCGAGCAGGAGGTGATCGACACACTCCTGAGCGGCGATGTCCGTTCGCGAAACGATCTCGCCGATCCGCCGGTCCTCGACCTCGTCGGTCAGGCCGTCCGTGCATAGCAGGAGGCGTACGCCGGCGGTGAGTTCGCCCCGAGCCAGACCGATGTGCAATTGGTCGGGCGAGGTAATGCCGAGCGCCTGCGTCAGCACGCTCCGCTGAGGATGAATCCGCGCCTGCTGTTCGGTGAGTTCGCCGGCTTCGACCAGGGCTTCGACGATGGAGTGGTCGTGCGAGAGCCGCTGGAGAGCGCCGTCCCAGCGGTAGATCCGGCTGTCACCGACCCAGGCGGCTTCGTAGTGCTGCCCTGAGATGCGGACAGCCGCAATGGTCGTTCCCATCGGCCGGGACTCGGCGAGGCCGCTGGACCGGGCGATCAGCGCCTCGTTGACCCGCTGGATGGCGTCTACCAGCGACTGCCCGGCCGCCACCTGGGCTACCACGCCGTCGCGCGCCGTGGCCGAGGCCACCTCGCCATGGCGGTGCCCGCCCATGCCGTCCACCACCAGGAACAGCCCGAGGCCGGCGTCGGCGTAGTAGGTATCCTCGTTGCGCGTGCGGCGGAGCCCCGTGTGCGTGCCGTGTCCGAACTCGATCATGTGGGCCTTGGAAGATCCTGGGGAAGGGCGCCATACGCGCCCGGATGCCCCGGCAGGATGCCGCATCGAAACCCTGTTGTCACGGCAGGGAAGACCCACTATGATTGCGGGCCCGGCAGGGCTCAAACCCTGCCGTCGACCGTTCCCGGAGAGGTGGCAGAGTGGTCGAATGTACCTGACTCGAAATCAGGCGTACGTGTAAGCGTACCGTGGGTTCGAATCCCACCCTCTCCGCCAGAAACAGTGACTTACGAGGCCCCGCAGTGATGCGGGGCCTTCGTTTTCCAGGCCTGTATAAAATCCCGCATAAAATTCCCGGCCTTTCCCTGCTCTTCGCCGCGGGCTCGCACGGCGTCGATGAACGTCCTCGAGGGATACTCCGGGTCATAGACCAGGACGTGCTCGCGTGCGCGGATACAGTCCGCTCGCTGCCGAGCCGCAATCAGCTCGGCGAAGCGCGCCAACCAATGCTCGGCGGCGCATTGCACGCTGTGCCGTCCGTCGAATGCCCATATTTATGGGGGTCTTTGGTTCTATTTGTTCTCTGTGACCCAACCTTCCATACATTCGATTAGCTCAGCGATCGGAAGGTTTTCAATATCTTCATTTGAGAATCCTTCGTCCGTCAGCCGATCGAAATTGTCAGCACGGAAGTCCGAAAACGCGCCGGAGATCTTGGTTGGTCCTGAAGCTTGTAACTTGCAGGTGTTCTTGAGCCAGTTTCGAACGACCGCGATGACTTTATAGGGATCGTTGTCATGGCTCTCGATATCCATCCCTGACAGGTCCGACAGCGCAGCCTTGTATCTGTGCCTCTCTGCTTCCAGGACCAGAGATCGCTTCCCTTTCAGGCCGCCGCGCCCAAACTTCCTGCAACCAAAATCGATGCCTAACTCAAAAGGCATGTTCAGCCGATACAGTTCGCCGGCGGTGCTTGCTTCAATGCGCGATATGTCATGAATGGCGTACTTCGATTCGCGAATCAGATCGACGATCTTGTCGAGCCGAGCCTCGCCGCCATCCAAGGCCTCGAGTGCGATTCTAGGTTTCATGCTCAGATAAACAATCGTAAAAATGAGAGGGCGTAGTAAGGAGAAGTATTCGTCATCGAAGGGGCAGTTAATGAAGACGTTATCCTCGAACGCCATTGAGATCACCTCTTCTTTGGCGACTGTCCATGTGTCGTGTCGCGATAGCTTGTTTTATTCTTGATGGACCCGTCCCGGCCATGGACGTAGAGCTCAGTCCCTTCCTTCTTTGCCAAGGCTCGGCCGTAGCTCACTGCTTCAGCTTGGGTATCGAAGGTGCGCGAAGCGCGCGAGGATCCGCGCTTTCGTACGAGCCAGCCGCCGGAAAGGCTGGGGGTGACGTGTTTGCTTTCTTTCTTCATCGAGGTGCGCCTTCAGTCACTTGCAGGTCGGGTGGAGTGACCAAGCCCGCTCCCATGATAGAACAAGGTATTACCAGCAGGGACGCGGCCTAGCCCGTGCTCGAAGCTAGGCGAACACCGTCAGGCGTAAGCGAAGCCGCTACAAGCCAAGGCTCCTAGGCACATGGCAACCTCAAGCGCCCCGCCAATGCCAGCGTAACGCCATGCGTCCCCCCGCTGGTACGCCAACCCCACGGAGTCGATATGCCCGATCTGAAGCCCACCCTGAAGCGCGCGGAAGAGCGCGGCCTCGCCGTAGCCCACTTCAATGTGTCCGACCTCGCCGTCCTCAAGGCCGTGTCGTCATCGGCCCGCGAGCTGAACCTCCCGGTCATTGTCGGCGTTTCCGAGGGCGAGCGCGACTTCGTTGGCGTGCGCCAGATTGCGGCGTTGATACGGAGTATTCGCGAGGAGTTCGATTTTCCAATCTTCCTCAATGCAGACCATACTCATTCGCTGGCCAAGGCGATCGAAGCAGCCAAGGCTGGATTCGATGCGGTCGCTTTCGATGGTTCCGCGCATCCGCTCGATGAAAACATTGCGATGACCCGCAAGGCCGTCGAAGAACTCAAGGCGATCAACCCCGATATCCTCGTCGAAGGCGAAATCGGCGATATCGGTTCGGGCTCGGAAATACACGATGTCGCGCCCGATCTGTCCAAGAGCCTGACCACGCCCGAAGAGGCCACGCAGTTCGTCAGGGAAACCGGGGTGGATATCCTTGCGGCCGCGGTAGGCACCCTGCACGGATTGTTCCGCGTAGCCCCGGGCCAAGCTCCTCCGCGTCTCGACATCGATCTCATCGGCAGGATCAAGGCCGCGACCGGCGTCTTCCTCACGCTGCACGGCGGCTCGGGTACGGCGGACGACGACTTCACGCGTGCCATCGCCGCCGGGATGAGCATCGTCCACATCAATACCGAACTGCGGCTCGCCTGGCGGCAAGGCCTCGAGAAGGGCCTGGCTGAGCGGCCGCATGACGTGGTTCCTTACCGCATCCTTCCTTACGCCGTCGACGCGGTGAAGCAGGTGGCGATGGCTCGCATGCGTTTGTTCAATGGCATGCATTGAGGCCGCTATGCGGTGGCACGCCTTTTCGACTTGATCAGCTCCGTGTCCGCCGCTCGATAGCGTCGATCTGCCGGGCGATTTCCTCGACTCGCTTCTCGTAGAAGCAGGCCGGGATATCCGCTTCGATGCCGAGCTTCTCGAGGAGGCTGACCGCCTTGTGCGACAGTTCGACGAACCCGTGCCGCCTCGCCCGGACGGCGATCGAGCAGGCGCGGAAGCGCAATTCCACCAAGTCACCCTGGTGGGCGGCTTCGCTCATGGCTGTCGAATCGAGGATCAGGTCTGTCCAGGCCATCACCCATTCCGCCGACGCGTCCATCGCAGCTCCCATCGCTGTTTACAGGGATGAATGATGGGCTTGGCGGGTGAAGATGCCGAAAACGTGCCTTTCGGACTGTGAAGAGCGTTCAGCAGCGGCCGAGGCGTCGTCGATCTGCGTGCAGGGAGCGTGTTGGCGATGTGGACGTGTCTTGCCGCGGTTCACAAATCCAGCGGATCGTTCTCGTGCGACTCGTCCATCCATCCCCGCCTCCGGTGCAGCACCCATTCGACATGCTGGGCGAACAGCGCGTCGATCGGGGCCCCGTGGTCCATGTCGGCCAGGCGCTGGGCCGTTACGTTCCCGAGATGCTGGGCCTGTTCCTCATAGCCGGCGATGCCCTCCCGCTCCAGTTGGAGGAGGACGGCGCGCAGGTTCACGTGTCGGGCGGTCTGGAGTTGCATAGGCAATCGCTTTGTTAGCTGTCTCGTCATCGGCAGTCCTCGCAATAACTTGAGATGTGATCGTCATCGTGACGCGGACGCGACGGTACGCCGAAACGGCAAAGGCGACGCTCCCATCGCACCGAAGCATCCGGTGCGCTTGCTCGTGCACATCGGAGTCACTAATGAACGACGAATCTCGCACTCACCGCCCCCAATCGGGCGACCGCAACAACAACTACGTGGCCAAGAACGATCAGCCGGTACATAAGGATCGGGATAAGAAGATCGAGAAGGGTGAAGAAAAGATGGAGAAGTTGCGCAAGCGCGACGAAGGCATCCGTTGAGGACGTGAACGATGAGGGCCCTGCGTGGCATCAAGCACACCATCAAGTCGGCGGTGGAGGGGTTCAGCGACGACGAGCTCATGACGCGCGCGGCCGCGCTGTCCTTTTACGCGGCCTTGTCGTTCGCGCCTCTGCTCCTGCTCCTGGTCTGGGTAGTCTCGATGCTGCATCCGGCCTGGCAAGGCGAGCTCTCCGAGGCGCTGGCAAGCGTGGTGGGCCAGAAGGCGGCCGAGGCCCTCAACGGCGTGATCGCCAGCGCCAAGTCTCATCCGAAGCTGGGTGACCTTGCGGGCATCGTCGGCATCGCCGTGACGCTGTTCGGCGCCTCGGCGGTGTTCGCCCAGTTGCAGGCGACGCTCGATCGCGTATGGCGCGTGAAGGCCAAGCCTGGCGAAGCCGTGGGAGCGTGGTTGCGGGCCCGGGCGCGCGCCTTCGCACTGCTGGGCGGCATCACCTTCATGCTGATCATTTCCTTCATCGTCAGCGCCGTCATCCAGGCGCTGGTGCGTGGGGACGGCGCCGTATGGAAGGTCGTGGAGTACGCCATCTCGGTGCTGGTTTTCCTTGCCGCGTTCGGGGCCATGTACAAGGTCCTCCCCGACGCTCTCATCGACTGGAGTGAGGCGCTCATCGGGGCGGTACTGACGACGGTGCTCTTCCTTGCGGGCAAGTACACGATCGGCCTGTACATCCAATACGCGAACGTCGGCGGTGCCTATGGTCCCGCGGGCGCATTCATCGTCCTGCTTACCTGGACTTATTACTCGTCGATCATCGTGCTGATGGGCGCCGAACTGACAAGAGGCGTGGCCGATGCACGAGGCAAACCCATCCGTCCCAGCGAGCACGCGGTGCGCATCGAAGCCGCGCCCGCCGAACTGCCCGAAGAAGGACCGGCCGAGCACGCCGGGCGGGCGTAATATGCTGGCTGCAAGCGGCGCCTGCGTCGCCGCGACGGGTCCCTGAGCATGCTCCAGAAAGTCATCCCGGAGCGTCAAGAAGAACCGGCCATGCGCGAGGTGCTCGATGGGCGCCGGCGGGGCCTGTCCGCCCTGTTGCCTTTTGCGGGGCCGGCCATCGTCGTATCCGTCGCCTATATCGACCCCGGCAATTTCGCCACCAACATCCAGGCCGGCGCGCGCTACGGCTACGGCCTGCTATGGGTGGTGGTGCTCGCCAACCTCGTGGCGATGCTGTTCCAGAGCCTGTCGGCGCGGCTTGGTATCGTCACGGGGCGCAATCTCGCACAGCTCTGCCGGGAACGGCTGCCGAGGCCCCTCGTCTACCTGATGTGGGTGGTCAGCGAGATCGCCGCCATGGCGACCGACCTCGCCGAGTTCCTCGGCGGCGCCATTGGCCTGGCCCTGCTGTTCCACCTGCCGTTGCTGGTGGGCATGGGCATCACCGCGATCGTCACCTACGGCCTCCTGCTGCTGGAAGGGAAGGGCTACCGCCGGCTCGAGCTCGCCATCGGCGCGATGGTAGGGGTGGTGGGCCTGTCTTACCTCGCCGAGCTGTTCATCGCGCCGATCGGCTGGAAGTCGCTGGCCGAACAGATCTTCGTTCCCAACCTTCCCGACAGCATGGCGATCGCCATCGCTGTGGGCATCATCGGCGCGACCGTGATGCCGCACGCCTTGTTCCTGCACTCGGGTCTCACCGAACGCCGCGCGCGCCCCAAGACCACGGACGAGCGGCGGCGGATCATCCGCCTGTCGAACCTGGAGGTGGTGCTGGCGCTCTCCGTGGCCGGGCTGATCAACCTGGCGATGGTGGTGATGGCCGCCGGTGCGTTCCATGGCAGTCATCCGGACGTGGCGAAGATCGAGACGGCCTACCAGACCCTCGTGCCGTTGCTCGGTGGGGCAGCGGCGACGATTTTCCTGGTTTCCCTCATCGCCTCGGGTTTTTCCAGTTCCGTCGTGGGCACGATGGCGGGGCAGATGATCATGCAGGGCTTCGTCGCCTTCCACATCCCGCTGTGGCTGCGCCGATCGATCACGATGCTGCCGAGCTTCGCCGTGGTGCTCGCCGGCGTGGATGCCACCCATGCCCTGGTGATGAGCCAGGTGGCCCTGAGCATCGCGCTGCCGTTCCCCATGGTGGCGCTGGTGTGGTTCACCAGCCGCAGCGACCTCATGGGCGCCTTCCGCAACCGCGTGCCGGTGACCGTCGCCGCCAGCATCGCCGCCCTGGTGGTGCTGGGACTCAACGTGGTGCTGCTCCTGGATGCCTTCGGGGTCGTCTCGCTCTAGGCGCCAAAATGCTAACCTCCCGCGCCTGACCGACCGGAGATTGCCATGAGCCTCATCGAGACCCCCGTTTCCTACGGCGAACTGATCGACAAGATCACGATCCTGCAGATCAAGCTGCAGGAAATCCGGGACGAGGCGAAGCTGGCCAACGTGCGCAACGAGCTGGAACTGCTCGAGGCCACCTGGAATAACGACAAGGCGTCGGAAGTCGACATCACCGACGAGAGGGCGCGCCTGCTGGCCGTGAACCAGCGCCTGTGGAAGATCGAAGACGATATCCGCATGAAGGAACGCGCCCAGGCCTTCGACCAGGAGTTCATCCAGCTCGCCCGTTCCGTGTACTTCGAGAACGACGAACGCGCCGCCATCAAGCGCGAGATCAACCTCAAGCTCGGCTCCACCCTGGTGGAAGAGAAGTCCTACCAGGACTACCGCGCGCCGCAGGCCTGATCATTCAGCCGTTCAGAGGAGCCTTCAAGTACGCCGCGCAGGCTTCGAAGCGGTCGATCATCTCGTCGACCTGGACGAGGTCCATCACGCCAGGTTTCTCGATCTTCGTACCCCACGGGATCTCTGCGGCCGGCTTGCCGAGGAACTTGCGCGAGGCCTCGTCGTACTTGTCCACGCACCAGCGCCGGTCCGAATAGGGCCCGGAGCGATGAGGATTGCTGGCGGCGTGCAGGCCGAGCACCTTCACCCCGGCCGCGTTGGCCATGTGCATCGGGCCCGAGTCCGGGGTGAGGATCATCGCACTGCGCGCGAGCAGGGCCATGAAACGCTTCAGCGTGTCCTTGCCGGTGAGGTCGAGCGGGGCCTGCCGGACCGCGGCGAGGATGGCGTCGGCGAGCGCACGCTCGGGCCCGGAAGGCCCGCCGACCAGCGCCACCCGCATGCCACGCGCCATCGCATGGTCGATCAGCGCCGCGTAGCGTTCCACCCGCCAGTTGCGCACCGTATGGCTCGACATGGGGCTGACCAGCAGGGTCGGGGCATCGCCGGGAAGCTGCTCCGCCGCCCAGGCATGGGCCTCGTCCGGCACCGGGATGTCCCAGCGCACCTCGGTCTGTTTCAGGCCCAGCGGCTCGATGAAGCTCGCCATGGCATCCAGTACGTGCTCGCCGCTGCGCGCCGGAATCCGTTCATTGACGAACAGGCCATGCAAGTCCTTGGACCGCGCGCGGTCGTAGCCTATGCGCCGGTCCGCCTTCACCGCGAGGCTGAGGAGGTTCGAGCGGAGGGCCACCTGCATGTGCAGGAGGGCGTCGAAGCGGCGGCCGGCAAGCGCCTCGCGCACGGCCTTCACGCCCGCCCGGCCGGCGCCCTTGTCGAAGGTGACGAACTCGACCCCGGAGAGGTCGCCCACGAGGCGCCTTTCGAGCTTGCCGACGATCCAGGTAAGCCGCGTTTCCGGCACCGCCGCCTGCAAGGTGCGGACCAGCGGCACGACATGGGTCACGTCGCCTATGGCGGAAGTGCGCAGGATGCAGAGGCTGGAATCTCCCGGCGGGAGTGGGCGGCTTGGTAGACTGGGCACGAAAGGGTTACCGGATGGGTGGGGCCGCGGAAGGCGGCCGTAAGATGACTGAGCAACGAGTGGAGGAGGGCGCGGGCGGGACGATTCTGTTCGACGCAGCCCGTGTACCTCAAGTCGACGCCGACTGGTTCTCGCCGCACCGCTGGCGTGAGCGCGGGGCGCTGCGCTCCCAGCCCGGCGGCCGCGGCGGCGTCGCGATCATCGAAACACCCGCCGGCGAGGCGGTGCTCCGCCATTATCGCCGCGGCGGCATGGTCGCGCGCCTGTTCGGCGACCGCTACCTGTTCACCGGGGGCGGGCGTACCCGCAGCGCGCGCGAATTCCACCTCCTGGCCGAGCTTTCGCGCCGCGGCCTGCCGGTGCCTGCACCGATCGCCTCGCGCTACGTGCGCCATGGGCTGCGCTACTCGGCCGACCTGATCACCGCCTTCATTCCGGAGGCTGCCACCCTGGCCGACCGCCTGGCCGACGGTGCGTTCAACGCCATGCTGGCCGGCCGTGTCGGGGCCACGATCGCGCGTTTCCACCGCGCCGGCGCCTGGCATGCCGATCTGAACGCGCACAACATCTTGGTGAACGGCGACGACATCTACCTCATCGATTTCGACCGCGGCCGTCTGCGGCGTCCCTCAGCGGGCTGGCGCAAGGCCAACCTCGCCCGGCTGAAGCGCTCGCTGGTGAAGCTCGGCGCGCGCGACGCGGCGGGCGACAGCTTCGATTCGGAGTGGTGGCCGTCGCTGGTCGAGCATTACGAACGGAGCCTGCGCGAATGAGCTGGCACATGCATTTCCTGGGCACGGGCGCGGCGCATGCCGTCGAGCTCGGCTCGTCGTCCGTCGTGCTCGAGCGCGACGGCGAGCCCGTGCTGCTGGTGGATTGCGGGCCCGACACGCTGCACCGGTACCTCGCGGCGTATGGCAGCCTGCCTCCGGCGTTATATGTCACACATGCTCACATGGACCATGTGGCGGGGATGGAAGGCCTGTTCATCCGTTCCTGGTTCGACGAGGCGCGGCGGGGGCGCATGAAGGTGTTCCTGCATGCCGCGTTGCTGCCGTGGTTGCAGGCGAGGGTCGCGGACTATCCGGGCGCCCTGGCCGAAGGCGGGGTGAACTACTGGGATGCCTTCCACCTGATCCCCTGCAGCCGCGGCTTCTGGCATGCGGGCCAGTGGTTCGACCTGTTTCCCACCCGGCACCACGTGCACGGCACGTCGTTCGGCCTGGCGCTGCGCGGCAGCTTCGTCTTCACCGGGGACACCCGTCCGATCCCCGAGGTGCTGTCCATCCACGGCGTGACCGGCGAACTCATCGCGCACGATTGCGGCGTGGTGGGCAATCCGTCGCACACGGGCGTGGACGACCTGGAGCGCGAGTACGACGAGGCGTTCCGGCTGCGCATGGCGCTCTATCACTATGGCAGCGCCGCCGACGGCGAGACGCTGGTATCGCGCGGCTACCGCATTGCCCGCCCCGGCGAGCGCCTGGCCCTGCCCGAACCGCATCCGCCAAGGCCCGCCGCAGGGTAGGAGCGCGCCTTGCGCGCGACATCTTCTGAGGCGGTACCTTGGAGCTGGCGCGTGAGCTCGTGAACAGGCGCGAAAGGCCGTCGCGCGCAGGCGCGCTCCTACGGCCAGTCTTACCGACAGCCGCGCCGCTTGTCTCGCCAACCCCGTCCCGGTTATCCTTCCGCTTCTTTGCCGGAACGGACGCCGGGAAGAGGAAGTACCAGTGCGGAGAGGTGTCCGAGTGGTTTAAGGAGCACGCCTGGAAAGTGTGTATACGTTAATAGCGTATCGCGGGTTCGAATCCCGCCCTCTCCGCCACAATACTGTTCTTATGGTGGCCCTGTCGGTCCCCCCGCGACGATAGCCCGTAAACCCCGCCAGGTCCGGAAGGAAGCAACGGTAGCGGACGATTCGGGTGCCGGGGTGTGGCTGGCAGGGTCATCGCCTATCGGGGGCAAGCTTTTCCGACCCCCCGGTCCTTGGCACAATCCACTGTCGTCCCAAGGTACTACGCATGTCCTATCAGGTCCTCGCACGCAAGTGGCGCCCGCGCAAGTTCGCCGAACTGGTGGGCCAGGAGCACGTGGTCCGCGCGCTTACCAACGCGCTCGACTCCGGGCGCATGCACCATGCCTACCTGTTCACCGGCACCCGCGGCGTCGGCAAGACCACCATCGCGCGCATCTTCGCCAAGTCGCTCAACTGCGAGCGCGGTGAATCGGCCGATCCCTGTGGCGAGTGCGCGGTCTGCACCGCGGTCGACGCCGGCCGCTTCGTCGACCTCCTCGAGATCGACGCCGCCAGCAACACCGGCGTGGACGATGTGCGCGAGGTGATCGAGAACGCGCAGTACGCGCCTTCGCGCGGCCGCTTCAAGGTGTACCTGGTCGACGAGGTGCACATGCTCTCGAAACCGGCCTTCAACGCCTTGCTGAAGACGCTGGAAGAGCCGCCGCCGCACGTGAAGTTCCTGCTTGCCACGACCGACCCGCAGAAGCTGCCGGTGACGGTGCTGTCGCGCTGCCTCAAGTTCAACCTGAAGCGCCTGCTGCCGGAGCAGATTTCCGGGCAGATGCGCCACATCCTCGCCGCCGAGGCCATCGAATACGAAGACGAGGCGATCGCCGAACTTGCCCACGGCGCCGACGGCTCGTTGCGCGACGGACTCTCGCTGCTGGACCAGGCCATCGCTTACGGCGGCGGCTCGCTGCGCGCGGCGGACGTGCGCGCCATGCTCGGCAGCGTCGAGCGTGGCCAGGTGCTCGGCGTGCTCGAAGCGCTGGCGGCCGGCGACGGTGCGGCGCTCATGGCCGAGGCCGATCGCATCGCCTCGTTCTCGCCGGATTTCGGCGGCGTGCTCGACGACCTCGCCACCGTGCTGCATCGCGTGCAGTTGATCCAGCTGGTGCCGGGCTATCGCGGCGAAGAGAGCGACGCCGGCCTTGCCAGCCTGGCCGAGCGCCTCGCCCCGGAAGACGTCCAGCTTTACTACCAGATCGCCACCAACGGACGGCGCGAGCTGCCGATGGCGCCGGATGTGCGCATCGGTTTCGAGATGGTGCTGCTGCGCATGCACGCGTTCCGTCCGGCGGAGGCGGGGGAGGGTGCGTCGGCGGCGCGTCCGGTGGGCGGCGTTGCGTCGAACGGGCCCGCTGCCGCGGGATCGCCGCTGAAGCGGCTCCCACAAGGTGCAGCGGGGCCTGACGTGGCCCCCGCGGCACCAGCCTCGCGCCCGTCCTCACCGGCGCCAGTTGCGCGCCAGGCCGCGCCGGCGCCTGCCGTCCAGGTGGCAGCGCCCACGCCGGCGGCGCCGCCGCGTCCCATCGCGGTGGGCGCGAACGGGCTGCCGGATTGGCACGACATCGTGGAACGCGCCAGCCTGCGCGGCCCGATCGGTCAGCTGGCGCAGAACTGTTCGTTGCGCGAAGTGGACGGCGAGAGCATGGTGCTGGCGCTCACGCCCTCGCACATGCACCTCGCGGTGGAACCGCTCACCAGCCAGATGGAAGAAAAGGTCTCGCAGGCTCTTGGCCGCCGCGTCCGTTTCCGCTTTGTCGCCGACCGGGGCAACCTCGGCACGCCGGCCGAGCGCAGGGCGCAGGCGGCAAGCGACGCGCAGGCCAACGCGGAAGCTTCGATGGAAGCCGACCCGTTCGTACAGACGCTCAAGCGTGAATTCGACGCGCGCGTCATCCCGCAATCGATCAAACCCGTGGAGCCAGGAACGTGAAAGGTCAAATCGGTCAGCTCATGCAGCAGGCCCAGCGCATGCAGGACGAGATGAAGCGTGCGCAGGACGAACTCGCCAAGACGGAAATCACCGGCAGCGCCGGCGGTGGCCTCGTCACCGTGACGATGACCGGCGGCCACGAGGTGCGCTCGGTGCACATCGACCGCCAGGCCTTCGCGGACGATCCGGAGATGGCCGAGGATCTCGTCGCCGCCGCCGTCAACGACGCGGTGAACAAGATCGCCGAACTGAGCCGCAACCGGTTGGGCGGCGTCACGGCCGGCCTGAACCTGCCGCCCGGCTTCAAGATGCCGTTCTGATGACTGAACGCGGCTGACGATGAGCAACGGCTCCCGCCTCCTCGGCGAACTGATCGACGCCTTGCGTTGCCTGCCCGGCGTGGGTGCCAAGAGCGCGCAGCGCATGGCCTTCCACCTGCTGGAGCGCGAGCGGCAGGGTGGCTTGCGCCTGGCCTCCGCACTGGAGTCGGCCATGCGCGACGTGGGCAACTGCACGCGCTGCCGCAACTTCAGCGAAACGCCGGTCTGTTCGCTGTGCGCGAGCGCCAGCCGCGAGCGGCAGGTGCTGTGCGTGGTGGAATCGCCCTCGGACCTTGCCGCGATCGAACAGGCCACCGGTTACCGCGGCCACTACTTCGTGCTGCTCGGCCGCCTGTCGCCGCTCGATGGCCTCGGTCCCGACGAACTTGGCCTGCCCCTGCTGGCTGAGCGGCTGGGCGAAGGCGAGATCGAGGAAATGATCATCGCGACCAACCCGACCGTGGAGGGCGAAGCCACCGCCCACTACATCGGGCAGCTCGCCAGGGCCGCGGGCATCCGCGCCACGCGTCTCGCCCACGGCGTACCGCTGGGCGGCGAACTCGAGTTCGTCGACCGCGGCACGCTGGCCCACGCTTTCGGCAGCCGGCAGTCGCTCGGCTGATCGCCATGAGGATTCCAGGATGACCGACACCATCTTCGCCAAGATCGTCCGCCGCGAAGTTTCCGCCGACATCGTCTACGAAGACGACGATGTGCTCGCCTTCCGCGACCTTAATCCGCAGGCGCCGGTGCACGTGCTGTTCATTCCGAAACGGGCCATCGCCACGCTCGACGACGCCGCATTGGGCGATGCCGAACTGCTCGGCAAACTGCTGCTCGCGGCCGCGGCGTATGCGCGGGAGCAGGGGCTGGCGAAGGATGGTTACCGCACGGTGATCAATACGAATGGCCATGGCGGCCAGACCGTTTTCCACATCCACGTGCACCTGCTCGCCGGCAGGCAGATGACCTGGCCTCCGGGCTGAGGCAGAAACGAAGAAAGCCGGCTTGCGCCGGCTTTCTTCTGCATCACTTGTGCGGACGTGGCGGCGGATTGTGATAGATCGGCCGCGGCACGATGATCGTACGCGGGCGGTACCAGAACGGATCGCCCCACGGCCCGTAACCGTACGGACCCCAGCCCGGACCCCAGAACGGGTCGTAGAAGCCTGCCGGGTAACGGGTGACCGGCACGCGCTTCGGCCAGAGGTAGACCACGTCGGCCTCGACGCGCGGGTAGGCGTAATCGAACTCGCCGACCTTCTGCGTGACCGCGCCGCGCAGCGTACCGGTCACGGTGATCTCCCGACCGCGGACGAATACTTCCGGATCGTAGAAGCCGTCGCGGCAGGCGACGAAGCGGCCTTGGCTCTCGTTCTTGCCGGCGGTGGGACGTGCCTGGTCGTCCAGCGGCTCGGACAGGACGAAGAAGCAGGTCTGCTGCGGGCCGGGCTCGGTCTTGATGATCTCGCCGCCCCAACGCACCTTGGCGCCCGGCGCGCCACCCTGCTGGGCACCGGCCGTGGATACGTCGTTGAACTGGCCCTGCAGCGGCTGGGGCACCGTGGCGCATGCACCGAGTGCGAGAGTCGCCGCGGCAATGGCCAGCGGTTTGTACATGGACATGTCACGTCTCCTGAGTACCGGGCACGGCCGATACCATGCCCTTATTTGACCACGCGGCGCGTCTTTAATTCCTTCACCTCGCGCCGGAATCGTGTGACCGATTCAGGCGGCGGTTCGTCATGCCCGTAGCGCGACCGCAAGTAAAGCTCGCCCAACCTTTCCAATGCATTTCTCTGCCCTGGCAACGCACGCGCCGCGCGTGCAAGGAAATGCTTCGGTCCTTCACCCGTCCTTCGCGCCACGCCTGCGCGGGCGAGCTTTCGCTCCAGCCGCCGCATCGATGCGTCCAGGGCATCGCCTTCGCGACGCTGGAACAGGGCCCAACCCAAAGCCACGGCGACCAGCAGAGCGCATCCGATGGCGAAGATCAAAGCCAGGTCCGACACTTCGGCGCGGGCAATACCGAACGGCTGCAGCAGTCCCTGCTGACGTAGCGCGTCGAATCCGATAACGCCCCGGTTCCACCATTGGTTGACGACATCCCAGCGGTCGCGAAGCTCGCGCAGCCAGGTGAAATCGAGCAGGCCTTCACCGCCACCGTGTCCAGCGTTCGCCGCGGCCGCACCGAGCTGCACGCGTTCCGGCCGCACCGCGGCAGTGGGGTCGAAGCGGACCCAGCCGCGCCCTTCGAGCCATACCTCTGACCAGGCGTGCGCGTCCGAGCGGCGCACCAGCAGGTAGTTGCCCGTGGTGTTCCAGTAGCCGCCCTGGTAGCCGGTAACCACCCTGGCCGGGAGGCCGGCGGCGCGCATCAGGAAGGTGAAGGCGGAGGCGTAGTGCTCGCAGTACCCCTCACGGGTCTCGAACAGGAAGTCGTCGATGCGGTCGCGGCCCAGGGGCTCGGGAGCCAGCGTGTACGAGAAATCCTTGTGAAACAAGGCCAGCGCGGCGCGGACGATCGCGGCGCGGTCGTCGCCGTACTGTTGGACCCACGATGTGGCGAGATCCCGGGCGCGGGGACCTATGCCCATCGGCAACAACAGGTTTTCGCGCCGGACGTCGTCGTCGAGCGCGGGTTCGAGCCGGTATTCGCTGGCGGCGAAGCCGGTGAACGAGGTCACCTCGTCGATGCGCTGCTTTGCCTGCACCGTGTGGTCGGCCCGCATCACGGTGTCCGCCGGCGCGGCCGTGGGGAGATCGAGCATGGGCACGACACGGTCGTGCGTGGGTTCCATCGACAGCTGGTAGGTGAACGGCCTGCCGTACTCGGCCTTCGAGGGAGGGCGCCGGAAATTGCGGAAGCCGGGACTCCAGCCTGTGCCGTCGAACGACTGCATCGTGTACGCGCGAAAATAGCGCGCGGCATTCGGCGGCGGCGCGCCCGCGAAGGTCACGCGGAGCGCCGGCGTGTCGTCGGTCATGAGGTCGATCATGTCGCCGGGGGACAGCCGGTTCGACAGTCCGGTGACGGCCTGCGAGTTCTGCGGGGTGCCCCACAACGGCGTGCTCAGGCGGGGCACGAACAGGAAGGCGAACAGCGACAGCGGCACGGCGGCGAGCAGGGCGAGGAGTACCGGCGTGAATTCGCGCGCCCAGGGCGTGGCCTGCGGCTCCACCTCTTCGAGCGAGCGCAAGGTCGCCAGTGCGGGAACGATGCCTAGGCAGACGAAGAAGCTGGCGACGAGCCCCTGGTCGAAAAGGAGGGCGCTCATGAGCGCGAAACAGGCAAAGGCTATGCCCACGCGCGCGTCGCGCCGATGTTCGCTTTCCAGCAGCTTCAGCACCAGCAGGCCGACGGCGAACGCGCTGCCGGGCTCGCGCCCGAACAGCGTGCCGTGCTGCACGACGACCGCGCCGAGCAGCAGGCCGATGAGCGGCATCTTGATCCACAAGGGCGCGTTCCGGCCGCCATTGTGGCGCTGGCGCCAGCGCGCTGCGAGCACGACCGCCAACACTGCGGTCAGCCACCAGGGCAGGTGCGCCGCGTGCACCAGCAACACGAAGCCCATGGTGATGCAGAGCAGGTCGAACGGCCGCTGGCCGAGCACCGGTTCGGTCGATGGCTTGCGCCTCAGGGACGGGCGGCTGCCGGTCATGGGCGCAAGGCCAGGGCGGTCATGCAGCGGTGGTAGTGCTCGTCGCCCTGCGCCACGTCGAAATAGCCGTCCGGAAGGCGCAGGCTCCAGCGCCGCCCCGACTCGCGCGCCTCGTCGATCCAGCGGGCGAGCCGCGCGATGCGCGATTCGTCGTCGAGCCCATGCATGCCGTCCCAATCCAGCCGCCAATCTTCCTGCGGCGCGGGTTGTTCGAGGTCCTTCACCAGCAGCCCGTGGTGGCGCGCGCTTAGCTTCCAGGCGATCTGCCGGCGCGGGTCGCCGGGGCGGTATTCGCGCAGGGCGGCCAGTTCGTCGCCGGGACGCGGCCGCCCCCGGTCGGCATCGCCGCGCGGTTCGAACGGCTTCGGACCCAGCGCTTCGGGTCGCGGATAGACGAGTACCGCGCGATCGGGGTGCAGCCAGCTCCATACCCGGAACAGGCCCAGCGGCCAGCGGCTATGCACGCGCATGCGCGGCAAGGCGAGCCATCCGCGGAACTCGGTCGGCAGTTCGAACTCCACCGTCGTCGCGGCGCCGGCGGGCACGACGAAGACGAATTCGCGGCCGGCGACGTCGAGCCGCACCGCCATGCGTTCGCGCTGGCTGGCGCCGACCTCGAGCGATACGCGGACGGCGTCGCCGGCCCGTGCCGTGCCGGCGCGAATGCCGCCGATGGTGAGTCCGTTGAGCACCCGGAACGCCACGAGCATGCTGCCCGACGTGGCGGCGCCGAGCAGGCAGGTGAGCATCAGCGCCGCATTGTTCGCGTAGTTCAGCGCGCCCACGAGCATCACCGCGAGCAACACGGAGAAACCCACGCCGAAACCGGTAGGCAGTATGTAGATGCGCCTGCGATGGAGCTGGATCGGCAACGGTTCCGGCTGGCGGAGCCGGGTCAGCGAAGGCAGGCGGCGTTCCGCCCAGGCGACCAGCCGCGGGGCCAGCGGCAGCATCAGGGCACCGGCGTCTCGGCGAGGATGGCGCGCGCGATGGCTTCGCGGTGGCTGCCGCGCGCCGGCACGAGGCGGTGGGCGGCGGCGGGTACGAAGACGGTCTGCAGGTCTTCTGGGATGACGTAGTCGCGCCCGCTGAGCAATGCCCATGCGCGAGCGGCAGCCAGCAGGGCGAGGCCCGCCCGCGGCGAAAGGCCGACGCGCACCTCGTTGTGCTTGCGGCTGGCGCCGAGCAGGGCTTGAAGATAGTCGAGCAGGCTCCCGCTGACCGTCACGGCGAGGGCGGCCGCATGCAACTGGGCGATCGCCGTCACGTCCACCCGCGGCGTGAGCGCGGCCATCATGTCGCGGCGATCCTCGCCGACGAACAGCGCGCGCTCGGCGGCCGGTTCGGGGTAGCCGAGGCTCAGCCGCAGCATGAAGCGGTCGAGCTGCGAGTCGGGCAGGGGGAAGGTGCCGGCGAGGTCCAGCGGGTTCTGCGTGGCGACCACGAAGAAGGGCTTCGGCAGTTCGCGCGTCACGCCGTCCACCGTCGTCTGGCCCTCGGCCATCGCCTCGAGCAGGGCGCTTTGCGATTTGGGCGTGGCGCGGTTGATCTCGTCCGCGAGCAGCAGGCTGGTGAAGATAGGACCGGGGTGGAAACGGAATTCGCCGGTCTCGCGCTCGTAGACGCTGACCCCGATAATGTCGGAAGGCAGGAGGTCGCTTGTGAACTGGATACGCTGGAATTCGAGATCGAACGTGGCGGCCAGGGCATGCGCGAGCGTCGTCTTGCCGACGCCGGGCACGTCCTCGAGCAGGAGGTGGCCGCCGGCGATCAGGCAGGTGAAGGCCAGCTTCACCTGGCGCGGCTTGCCCAGCAGCACGCCGTTGACCTGGGCCAGGGCGGCATCCAGCCGGTGCCGGAGCACTTCATCGTGGAGTGGATTCGTCACGGACATCTACGCGTGTGCCCCCCGTCCTGGCCATGTCGATGAGTGAGCGTTCGAGTGTAGCCGCGCACGCGGGATCCTGGCGAGGCATCTTTCTCGCGGCGTTCGCCGCGACGTGTCTCGCGAAGCTGGTGATAGCGTGCACCTTGTCGCCTTTCGGTGACGAGGCCTTCTACTGGCAGGAGAGCCTTGCGCCTGCCTGGGGCTACAGCGACCTGCCGCCGCTCACGGCATGGCTCATCGCACTGTCCGAAGGCCTGTTCGGTCATGGCCTGCTGCCCATGCGCCTGCCGTTCCTGCTCATCGGTGCGCTCCTGCCGTGGCAGGTGGGCGCGATGGCCGCGCGCTATGGCGGCGAGGCGGCCCGCTGGCGGGCAGCCACGTTCGCCACCTTGCTTCCGCTGGTGGGCAGCCTGGGCGTGCTCGCGCTGCCGGACGTACCGCTGACCTTCGCGACCTTGCTTGCGTTGCAGGGCTTGCTGGCGGCGCTGGACCGGAACCGCATGCGCGACTGGCTGCTCCTGGGCCTTGGCCTCGCGCTCGCATGGATGACGCATTACCGCGCGGCCATGCCGATGCTTGGCGGCCTCCTGTTCCTCGCGCTCACGCCGCGCGGGCGCATGCAGTGGCGGCGTCGCGGGTTCTGGCTGGCGATGGGCGTGGCGGCGCTCGGCTTGCTGCCCATCGTGTTTTACAACCTGGGCGCGCGTGGCGCGGGCGTGGCCTTCCAGCTCGTCGAGCGGAATCCGTGGCAATTTCATGCGGACGCCCTGGTGCAGCCGCTCGAGCAGGCGGTGGCTTGCACGCCGCTAGCGTGGGTGACCATGCTCTGGGCGATCTGGCGCGGCTGGCGCCGGCGGGCGGAAGCGCCGTTCGATGCGCTCGCCGTCATCGCGGGCACCTTCGTCGTGGCTTATTTCGTCCTCGGGCTGTTCGCCGACGACCTGCGCTTCCGTGCGCACTGGCCGCTGCCGGGATACCTCGTGGCGTGCGTGGCGTTGCCATTGCTCCTGCGCGAGTCCGGAAAGACGTGGCGACGTGTGGTGTATGCAGGGTTCGTGCTGGCGGGCCTCGGCCTGGCCGCCGGACTCGGTTACCTGGGCCTTGCCGCGTCGGCGCATGGCGCGACGGTGCTTGCCGGCCTGAAGGCGTTTCCCACCAACTTCACCGGATGGCATGAAAGCGCGGCCGCGGTGGAAGCGCGACTCGCGACGCAGCCGGACGCCATCCTCGTCGCAGACAACTTCATGCTCGCGGCGGAACTGCGCTTCGCGCTCGGCGCGCCGCATACGGTCTATTCGCTGGACAGCCCGTTGAACGTGAAGCATGGCCGCGCGCCCCAGCTCGCCGCGTGGAAGCTCGACGAGGCCGGCCTTGCGACGCATGCGGGGAGCAGGGTCCTTCTGGTCGTGGACGAGTCGAAACTGCGCGACGCCGAGGCGCGGAACTGGCTCGGTTCGATCTGTTCGCGCGTGGATATCGTGCGGCCCGTGGAGCGCGTGGAAGCCTTCGACAAGCGGCGCAGCTTCGCGTTGTACGAGGGCAGGGCGAAAGCATCCCGCGGCGTCGTCGGCAACCCGGACGACTGCATCGTCTGGATGGCCGCGTACAGGGCCTCGCAATCTCCCTGACCCACGCAGCGCCATGTAGGAGCGCGCCTGCGCGCGACATCTTTTGAGGCCGAGCCTGGGAGCTGGCGCGCCAGCTTCCGGACTGGTGCGAAAGGCCGTCGCGCGCAAGGCGCGCTCCTACAATGCGACACCCGCTGCCCGTGGCGTTCGACGCAGATGGATGGACGCGTACCGGGGTTAGCAACCTTGAGCGACGCAGCGCCATGTAGGAGCGCGCCTGCGCGCGACATCTTTTGAGGCCGAGCCTGGGAGCTGGCGCGCCAGCTTCCG
>NZ_JBPGXO010000006.1:0-124071 GCF_056755555.1 Luteibacter sp. SVR4-7G
AGATGTGTATAAGAGACAGTTTCGGTGGCGGCGGCGCGTCGGGGAGCTGGTGATGGATTTCGCGCGAATGACGAGCAACCTGTTCGGCGCCTGGTTCCAGATGGCCAGGCAGTTCCCGCCAGCGACGCTCGAGGCCATTGCGAAGACGGTGGCGGAAGGCGAAGGCAGGCATCGTGGCGAACTGCGCGTGGCGATCGAATCGCGCCTGCCGTTTTCCGCGGTGGCGGCGAACGTCACGGCCCGCGATCGCGCCGCGATGTTGTTCTCGCACCTTCGCGTATGGGATACGGAGGAGAACTGCGGCGTGCTGTTGTACGTGTTGCTGGCCGAACACCGCATAGAAATCGTCGCCGACCGTGGCATTGCCAAGGTCGTCGCACCGGGCGAGTGGGAAGCTATCGCGGCGCACATGCGCGACCAGTTCGCGCAAGGGCAGTTCCGCGAAGCGGTGCAGACCGGCGTGGCCGAAGCGGGTGCGCTGCTGGCGCGGCATTTTCCCGGGAATGGCGATCCGCGCAAGAACGAACTGCCGGATCGGCCACTCGTCCTCTGAACACGCGTCGTCCTGCGGAAGCAGGACCTGCCCCAGTTATCGCAGGCAGGCCCTGGTTCCGCAGGAATGACGACAGCTCTTACAGCGTGAAGTCGTACTGCACCATCAGGCGCAGTTGGCGCGGGGTCTGGAAGTACGTCGGTACCTGGTAAGTCGTGCCGTAGTAGTTCCGGTCGCTGCCTCTTTCCCCGATCTCGTTGATGGCGATCGGCTTGCTGTTGTTGAACGCGTTCAACACGTCGAGCTGCATCGTCAGGCCCTTGGCGTAAGCAGGGGTGTAGACGATGTTCGGGCTGAGTGTCCAGGTCCAGGGCAGGCGCTTCTCGCGGCCACGCTGCGTGATCTTCCCTTCGCAATAGAAGAACGCGGAGTTGTAGCCCGGGATGCCGCCGACCGTGCCGTTGCCGCCGCCGAAGCAGTTGGTCGGACGGCCGGATTCGACCAGGCCGTTCAGGCCCACCGACCATTCCGGCGTGATCGCGTAACCGCCGTAGATCTTGAAGCTGTGGCGGCGGTCGTTGGGCAGGTAGCCGTTCGCGCCGATCATCAGTTCCGGATAATCGAACGCGCTGGTGGTGCCCGTATCGTTCTGGCCATTGTCGGACTTGACCAGTCCTTCCGTGTTGCCGCGGTTCTTCGACCAGGTGTACGAGGCATTGACGTACAGCTTTTCGCTTGCCTTCTCGGCCGACAGCGTCACCGCCTGGTAGGTACGTTTCGCCTTCTGGCCGAACGCGCTGCCCGGGAGGGTGACGGTGTGCAGCTTGCCGCTGCCGTCGAGATCGAGGGCGAGGGTGACCTTGCTGCCGGGGTTGTAGATGAAGCAGCCGGGCGTGCCCGCGGGCGGCTCGTACGGGCTGCCCATGTCCAGGCCGATCGACTTGCCGTACTCGTGGAACGGCCGCCAGTCGCAGGTATCGTCGATGGCATTGTTGAGCCGCCGGTAGGTGGCCTTGGCGCCGACCACCCAATCGTTGAGGAAGGCATTGTCGCTGCTGATGCGATGCTGGAAGCCGAGGATGTACTCGTCCTGCGAATACGGCTTGAGGTTCTTCGAGGCGACGGAGCGCGGGTTGGGCGTCGTGCCGTTCTCGCCGTTGAGTACCTCGGGCGCGCCCAGCGGATCGCCCAGGATGGGTACGCCCGTCACGGGGTCGATGCCCGTATACGAGAAGCTCTGCTGCGTGTAGTACGAGGCGGTGGCGGCGCGCAGGGCGACGTTGGCTGCGATGGGCAGGGAGTAGCGGCCCGCGGTACCGAACACCTTCGTGGCGGAATCGCCGAACACGTCCCACGAAAAGCCGAGCCGTGGCTGCCAGATGTTGCCCTGGCGGACGAAGTTCCGGCCGTCGCCATTCTTGTTGTTGAACGAGTCGTTGCGGACGCCGATGTACGCAAGGACGTTGTCCGTGACCTGCCAGTTGTCCTGCAGGTACCAGGATTTCTGGTCCACCGTGACGGAGCCGCCAGTCCGGAAATTGACGACCTGGACATAGTCCTGGCCGTCCTTGGTCGTGTTGTAGTTGTACAGCACGCCGCCGGCATAGCTCTTGCCGGCCTCGGACGTCCATTTCTCGCGCGAGTAACCGCCGGTGAGGTTATGGTCACCGAGCTTCCAGTCGAGGTCGACGCGGTAGGCCGTGCGCTGGTCCTCGCCGTCGAAGCGGTCGGTCATGCTGTCGAGGTAGCAGGAGCGGATGGGACTGGTCGTACCGTTCAGCGTGCTGGCGCGACGGTCGATGATGTAGGGGCAACCGGAGTTCGGGCCGTCGATGTTTCCATCGTAACGGGTGATCGTACCGTCGGCGCTGATGTATTCAGAAGAGTTCTTGCTCTTCATCCTGCCCCACTGGGCGGACAGCGTCAGGTCGTCGGTGAGGTAACCGGTGTACTTGAAGATGTTGGTGGCACCGCCGGTCTTTTTGTTGCGACGGCCCAGGTAGTCGTCCGTCGATGGCTTGCCGTCGCCGTCGATGGATGAGCTGAAATAGCGGTTCGTCGTGTGCTGGGTGTTGTTCATCGACGTCCACTCGAGGATGTTCGAGTCGTCGATGTTCCAGTCCATCTTCACCAGGTAGAACGGATTGTTCCGCGTGTTGCGCTGCGCGGCCGCCGTCGAGGTGGCGACGGGGTAGCGCGTCTCGGTCATCCGGTCGGCCTGGAAGATGCCGTAGAAGAACAGCTTGTCCTTGATCAGCGCACCGCCGAGCCATGCCGAATAGACGTTCCTGTTCTCGTTGTTCTTCTGGTACGTACGGTAGAGGTTGCCGTCCTTCGTGTGAGTGGTCGGCTCCTGCTCGCGGCCCCACGCCGGGGTGTAGACCCAGCTTGCGCCACCCTTCCACTCGTTGGTGCCGCGCTTGGTGATGACCGAGGTCACGCCGCCGGTGGAGAACCCGTACTGTGCACCGTAACCGCCGGTCTGCACGTCGAGCTGCTGGATGGCCTGGAACGGCACCTCGGTGAACGACAGGTTGTTGTACAGGTTGGTGACGTTGAAACCGTTGACGTAGTAGCTGTTCTCGGCGACCGAGGCGCCGCCGAACGAGGGCAGGTTGCCGAAGGCGGAGTCGCCCTTCACGGTGCCCGGCGTCAGTGCGGCGACGTCGACGACGTTGCGCGGCACCGGCAGCTTGTTGAGCTGGTCGGCGGTGAAGCTGGTGCGCGATTCGACCGAGGCGACGTCGATGGAAGCCAGGGTGTTCGCCGAGACGCTGACGGTGTCCAGCGCGTAAGCATCGGCGAACTCGCCGGAGAAGTTCACCTGGGCCGACTGGCCCGCGATGACGTTGATCTCGCGGCTGGTTACGGTCCTGCCGTCCTTCTGGACGTTCACGCGGTAGCTGCCGATCGGCAGCGACGCCGCACGGTAACGGCCGTCTTCGCCCACCGTCACGGTGCGCGTGGACCCGGTATCGAGATTGTGGATCTGGATCGTCTCCGAAGCGGCGGCGCTGCCGTAGATCTCGCCGACGGTGCTTTGCGCATGGGTGGGGCCGGCAAACAGGATGGCGGCCAACGTGGAGGCAAGCGCCGTGCGCTTGAATATGCTTTTCATGAGTCAAAGTCTCCCTGACCCTGTTTCACAACAGGGCTGAACAGCTTTCCTGGAGGCGCCATGGGCGCTCGTTATGGAGGTACCGGGCCAGGGTGTGGGGACACCCGCGTCGCACAGGCCCTATGCATGAACACGACGTGATCCGACCATAGCGCGATGCTTGCGACTAAGCAAGAAATTCAAGCAAAATCATATAGTTTGCGAAATTTCTCAACCGGATCGTGTCAAAACCGCTGCTGGTACCCGACGTAGTAGTAGCGATCGACATCGAAAGCCGGGTTGTACGGCGGGCTGCCGCCGCCGGCGCTGGACACGTTGTAGTAGAGCGGGCCCCTGCGGCCGAACAGGTTGTTGATGCCGAAACGGACGCTGCCGTTCCACGGCGCCTGCCAGCGCACCTGCAGGTCGTGGAACGCGACGCCACCCTTGCGGCTCACGCCGGTGACGCCGGTGAGCGCGTTCAACTGGTCGGGACGATTGCACTCGACGTCGGGCGCCCAGCAGGAATCCTTCAGTCCCGAGAAATAGCGCGTGGTCCACGTCGCGCCGAATCGGCGCCACGACCAGTCGAGCGAGAGGTTGGAACGAACGCGGTAAAGCCCCTGCACGCCGTTCATGTAGCCGGCGAGGTGACGCGGTGCCGCGCCAGGCGCGCTCACCTGCGTATAGTCCTTGAGATAAGTACTGTCCGAAAGCAAAGTGAATTCGCCGTAGCGCGTTTCGGGGAAGCGATAGTGCACGCCGAGGTCATAGCCCTCGGTGCGCAGCGAGCCGAGGTTGGCGAGGCTTTCGTCGAGCGCGGCGATCTGGCCGTCGGCACCGCGAACGAAGCGGCCGCACCAGGTCGGATCGTTGCGCACATAGCAGAAGTTGAGGATGTCGCCGGCGAGGATCGGCGTGATGATGTCGCTGATGTCGACCTTGTAGTAATCGAGCGTGAGGTCGAGACCGTCGACGAAGTACGGGCTGTAGACGAGCCCGGCCGTGCGCGTGATCGAGGACTCCGGCTTCAGCGCCGGGTTGGCCCCGGTGCGGAAGGCGACGGGATTCTGCCCGCCGGTGGCCGAGCCGATCTGCGCGCCCGACTGATCGGTCTGCCGGTAGTTCGCGGGTACGCCTGCCGCGGCGCAGCGTGCGCGCACGGCGGCGTCGCTCGCCGCCGCGCCGAAGGCGCTGTCGCAGGGATCGAGGAAGCTTTCGAAGCTCTCGGCGGAACCGGCGTACAGGTCGGCCACCGTCGGCGCGCGGAAGCCTTCCGCATAGGTGGCACGCAGCAGGAGGTCGTCGAAGGGCTTCCAGCGGAGGCTGTACTTGTTGTTGGTCCGTCCGCCGAAGGCCGTGTAATGCGAATAGCGCGAGGAGGCGTTGACCGCCAGCTCCCTCGCCAGCGGCCGTTCCGCGAGCAGGGGCACGTCGAACTCCAGGTAAGCCTCGTTGGCGATGTAGCCGCCGTCGGTGGGATCGCTGGCGAGCTGCGTGGTGAGCCCGGCGGAATCCGCCGGATCGGGCACGTAGCGGCCGTGTTCGCGGCGGTGCTCGAAACCGCCTGCGGCGCGCAGCGTTCCCGCTGGGAGGTCGAGCAGGCCGCCGGTCAGGTTCGCGACGAAGTCGTTGGTGCGCGTGGTCTGCCGCGCGGTCGCGGTGGATCCGACGTAATTCCAGACGGCATCGGGCGTGCCGCCAGGACCGGCGAGGATGTTCCAGGGTACGCAGCCTGCGGCGCGGTCGGCGGGGTCTGCACACACCGTCTGGCCGTCCACGAGCGTGGTCGGCCCCAGTGCCTTGCGTGCGTTGACGAGGTCGATGTTGCCGCTGGTGCTGCGGCTGGCCCGCGTCTCGGAGTACGCGTAGGTGACGTCCCAGTTCCAGGTATGGCCCGCCCAGGGGAAGCTGCCTTCGGCTCCCGCGTCGACATGCATCGCCTTGCTCTTGGCCCAGACGATGCGCGGCATTTCCGTGGTACGCCGGAAGAACGAAGTCGCGTAGCCGGGGAACGGGTTGTACGCGTTGTCAGGGGCGATGAACAGGCCGCCCGCGCGGTCCGAACCGCTCTGCAGCGGGTAGCCGGCGCTCTGGCTGCGCGTATCGCGCACGCCATAGCTGGCCATGCCGCGCAGGGCGATGTCGTCGGTAAGGTTGTAGCGCCCGGTGCCGAACAGGTCGCGCAGCTTCGTGCCCGCGCGGAAGGTCATGTCTTGCTGCGTCGAATACTTGTCCGCGTTGCTGTCGGCGTCATACGGATGGTAGTTGGCGAAGTCCGAGGCATCGCCCACGACGCCGCCAGGGTGGTTAACCACGTAGCGGCCGCCGGTCAGCGGGTCGATCACGCCGCCGTAAGGCCCCATGCCGAAGCCGGCATCGGGATGGCGCGGTCCGTACGCCGAACGGGTCAGCGCGCGTTTGGCGTCGCTCAGTTCATCGCCGTCCTGGTAGCCGGCGCCGAGGATGATCGAAGCCTTCTCGGTGCTGCGGCCCCAGGTGAAACTGCCATTCTTCTGCGTGCCGTCGCCGCGGCCGTTCACGCCGTAGAAGGCATCCGCGGACGCGCCCTCGAACCGATCGGTGGTGATGATGTTGACGACGCCGCCGATGGCATCGGAGCCGTAGATGGACGAGGCGCCGTCCTTCAGCACCTCGATCCGCTCCACGATCGACACGGGAATGGTCGAGAGGTCGGTCAGGCCGCCCAGGCTGGTGGTCCAGCGGCGTCCATTGACCAGCACGAGCGTGCGCACGGCGCCGAGATTGCGCAGGTTGGCGTAGCGGCCGCCGGCATCGTTGCTGGAGGAGAGCGTGTCCTGCGGCGTCACCTCGGGGGTGGAGGCCGACGGCATGCGGGCGACGATGTCGCCCAGGTCGGTGAGGCCGGTGGCGCGGATGGCCTGGCGGTCCATGGTGAACACGGGCTGCGCCGTTTCGACGTCGGTGCCGCGGATGCGCGATCCGGTGACGGTGACGTTGACCGGCGCGAGCATCTGGGCGGAAGGCGCCGCCTGCTGTGCGTGGACCGCGGAACCTGAGAGGGCGGCGATGAGCGCGGTCGCCAGCGCCACGCGTCGCCGCGCGACGTGGCGTCTATGCCCCGAACTGACGTGCATACCCTGAAGCCTCCCAAGCCCCGCCATACCCCACCCGGGCCCGACGATCCCGGGACCATAACGCCTGTGACCCGAGAGGCGCAACCACCACGAATCCTAGGTAGATGCGGGACGTGGGAGCGTCAGGGATGCCCGGTCATGGGGCGGCGGCCATGGAAGCCTTCCCGTCGCCGATGTGCTTGTCCAGGAACGCCTGCAGGCGGTTGAAGAACTCCTCGATGTTCTCCGGCTTCACGAACCCGTGGCGTTCGTCCGGCTTGGTCAGCGTCTCGTAGGGCTTGTGGGCGGCATCGAGCGCGGCACGCATGGCCTTGAACTGGGCAAAAGGCGCACGCTGGTCGTCCTCACCGTGGACGAGGAACACCGGCACGTCGATCTTGTCGGCGAGCCGGGCGGGCGAGTTCGCCGCCAGATCGGCTTCGTCCTTGCCGATCACCTTGGTGAGGTAGCTGCGGCCCAACTTGCGATCCTTGATGTCGCCCTTGTTGTACATCATGTCGAGATCGTAGATGCCGTCGTAGCCCACGGCACACTTGAACACCCCGGGGGCGCGGATGGTGGACATCAAGGCCGAATAGCCTCCGAAGCTCGCCCCGAAGACGCAGACCCGGTTCGCGTCCGCGAAGTGTTCGGCGACCGCCCATTTGACGCCGTCGATCAGGTCTTCCTGGATGCGCGTGCCCCACTTGAGATAGCCGGCCCGTTCGAAATCGCTCCCGCGTCCGCCCGACCCGCGGTAGTTCACCTGCAGGACCAGGTAGCCGCGGCTCGCGAGGAATTGCGCGTCGTCGTCGAAGAACCAGTTATCGGAGATCCCGTGCGGGCCGCCGTGCGGCATGAGCACCATGGGCAGGTTGGCCTCCGGCTTGCCCTTGGGGAACGTGAGGATGGCCTCGAGCTCCAGGCCGTCGCTGGCCTTGAAGCGCAGCGGGCGGCGCTCCGCCATCTTCGCCGGATCGATCCAGGGCTCCTTGTCGAACAGCTTGGTGACCTTATAGGTCTTGGTGTCGATCAGCATGTAGCGGCCCGGTTCGCGGTCGCCGGCGACCTCGAACATCAGCTGCCCGCCGTCCTCACTGAAGTCCACGAAACTGACGAAGTTGCCGGGGAATTTCTGCGACAGGGCCAGGTGCAGCCTGGAAATCGGCGCCTGCGGATCGATGTAGGTCGCCTTGGGAATACCCGTGGCCGACACGGTGCCGAACGGGCGGAGTGGCGCCGGCGTCCACAGGCCCGAGGATTCGACCAGGCTGAAATCGTCCTGGCGGATCACCTTCATGTTGCTGCCGTCTTCGTCCTGCTCGACGAACTCGCCGCCCTTGCCGTCAGGGCTGAAGCGTGCATAGATGCGGTTGCTGCCCGCGACGCTCGCCACCGGCACGAAGGTCTGCCGTTCGCGGTTGTGCGGCACCTTGGTCCAGCCATTCCCTTCGCGGCGGAACACCACCCATTCGTAGTTGTCGTCCGTGCCGAAAGCGAAGCGCGGGCTGCCGTCGGGCGCGATCATGAAATTCATGCCGCCCAGGCCGATGTCGGCCATCTGCTTGCGCGCACTGGTTTTCGCATCCACGTCGTACAGCGTGCTCTTGTCCTGGTCGTGCCAGTCGGTGGCGCGCATGTAGAAGTGCCCATTGCTCTGCACGGGCCTGCCCTCGATGGTGCCCCAGCCGCGGTCCAGCGCACGGGTGGCGGCGCGCTTGCCGTAGCCTTCGAAGCCGTAGAGGTAATCGGGATTCTTGCCGTCGACGTCGATGGCCATCAGTTCGCCGGTATAGGTGGCCCGGCCGATCGACCCGTCGACCTTGCCGCGGGCGACGACCAGGCGGGTGGCACTGGCCCAGACCATATCGGCCGGCATTTCGTAGGGCGGCATCTTGATCAGCGTCACCGGCTTGCTCATGTCGCCGACGCGGTAGATCGCCAGGCCGTGGTTCTTGCCGTCGGGATCGTGGTAGGCCATCGACACGTACTGGCCGTCCGGCGAAAGCCTCGGTTCGGTCAACGGCATGCGGCGGGCGAAATCGGCGGTCGGGATGAGATCGGCTGCCACGGCGGCAGTCGAGGCAGCAAGGCACAGCACGGCCAGCATGGGCCGCACGCAGCGGAACGACATGGACTCTCCCCTGGATCGATGATCCGTTTCTGCACCGTCCCCCTGACGGTCCCCGAGCGCCGATATATCCCATCCGGGCCGCCGTCACAAGGCGGCCTTCCGGCCAGGCGGGCGCTACACTTGGCATCTGCTTTCCATCCGGGCATTCCATGGCCACTCCGTTCGTCGTCGATATCGACCCCGTCGCATTCTCCCTCGGCCCCATCCAGGTCCACTGGTACGGCCTGATGTACCTCGGCGGTTTCCTCGGCGGATGGGCGCTGGGCGAGTATCGCCGACGCCAGGGCCGCCTGCCGGTCAACGCCGAGCGCTTCGGCGACCTCATGTTCTACGCGATGATGGGCGTGGTCGTCGGCGGCCGCGTGGGCTACATGCTGTTCTACACGGCCATCGACTGGATCTGGACGGATCCGCTGGCGATTTTCCGGGTCTGGGACGGCGGCATGTCCTTCCATGGCGGCCTGCTCGGCGTACTGGTGGCCGGCCTCTGGTGGTCGCGGCGCAACGGCGTGAAATTCTTCGACACGGTGGACTTCGTGGCGCCGCTCGTACCTCTCGGCCTGGGCCTCGGCCGCCTGGGCAACTTCATCAACGGGGAGCTATGGGGCAAGCCGACCGATCTGCCCATCGGCATGATCTTCCCGCATGCCCCCGATGCGTTGCCGCGACATCCGAACCCGCTTTATGAGTTCGCCCTCGAAGGCGTGGTGCTGTTCGTGGTGCTGTGGGTCTTCTCGATGAAGCCGCGCCCGCGTTACGCCGTTTCCGGGCTGTTCGGGCTGCTCTACGGCATCTTCCGCTTCACCATCGAATTCGTCCGCGTGCCGGACGCGCAGCTCGGTTACCTGGCCTTTGGCTGGGTCACCATGGGCCAGGTCCTGTCCCTGCCGCTGATCGCGGTGGGCATCCTGTTGCTGGCCATGTCGCGCCGCGCGCCGTATGCCCCCGTCGCGCCCTCGGCGGCGACCGCCACCTGATATCGTCCGTCCCATGCAGCCCTACCTCGAACTCCTCCGTCACGTCCTTGATCATGGCGCCGAGAAATCGGATCGCACCGGCACCGGCACACGCAGCGTGTTCGGTTGGCAGATGCGCTACGACCTGTCGAAGGGCTTCCCCCTCGTCACGACGAAAAAGCTCCACCTCAAGTCGATCGTGCACGAGCTGATCTGGTTCCTGCAGGGCGATACGAACATCGCCTACCTGAAGGAACACGGCGTCAGCATCTGGGACGAATGGGCCGACGCGAAGGGCGACCTCGGCCCGGTTTACGGCCGCCAGTGGCGTGCATGGCCTACGGCCGACGGCAGGGCGGTCGACCAGATCGCGTGGGTGGTGGATGAGATCAAGCGTAACCCGGACTCGCGCCGCCTGATCGTCTCGGCGTGGAACGTGGGCGAACTGCCGAAGATGGCGCTGATGCCCTGCCATACGATGTTCCAGTTCTACGTGGCGAACGGCAGGTTATCCTGCCAGTTGTACCAGCGATCCGGCGACATCTTCCTCGGTATTCCGTTCAATATCGCGAGCTACGCGCTGCTGACCCACATGGTGGCGCAGGTCACCGGCCTGGAACCGGGCGATTTCGTGCATACGCTGGGCGACGCGCACCTCTATGCGAACCACCTGGAGCAGGCGAAGACGCAGCTCTCGCGTGAGCCGCGTCCGTTGCCGAAGCTGGTGCTGAATCCCGACGTGCGCGACATCTTCGCCTTCCGTTTCGAAGACGTCGCCATCGTGGACTACGATCCGCATCCTGCGATCAAGGCCCCCGTCGCCGTCTGACCGTTACATGCCGCCCGATCCGCCGGGAAGCTTCTTCGCCATTTCCAGGTGCTCCTTGAGCGTCGGCAGGGTCTTCGTGGCGAAGGCCTTCAGTTCCGGATCCTTGCCGCTGGTCGACTCCTTGGTAAAGAGCGCCACGGCCTTCTGGTGATCGGCCACCATCTTCTTCGCGAAGGCCTTGTCGAAGTCGTCGCCGGTCTTCTTGCTCATGGCCGTCGCGGCCTTCTCGTCGGCGGGCGTGGGCGTGGTGGCCATGCTCATGTTCTTGCCGCCGGCGATGCTCTTGAGTTCGTTATTGGCGGCGGTGTGATCCTTGACCATCTGCGCGCCGAAGGCCTTCGTGTCGGCGGAGTTGCCTTGCGACGAGCCGAGCTGGCCAAGCGCCACTTCGGCCAGTCCGGAGGCGCTGGCCTTCTGCACGAAGGCGGCGTCGGGCGCGGCCGCCACATTGGACGATGCGGGGCGGTCCTGCGCCACGACGGCAGCGGGCAGGGCGACGGCCGCCGCGAGGGCGGCTACGAGGAGACGGCGGGGCATGCGGTTCATGGTTGGGCTCCGTGGTGTCCGCGCTGGGGCGGAAGTAGCCCAAGGTTTCGCACCAGTACGATGAAAGGCACGTGCAGCCTGGATCAAGCCTATCGAACGACCAGGGGCAACCGGGTAAGGAAGTCCCCCAGGGTCAGTGCGATCATGATGGCAAGCCAGGCGAAGCCGAAGCAGGCCGCGAAATGCACCGCGGGAGTGCTTTTGCGCAGCTTCATGAAGAAGAACAGGACGATGGCCGCCTTGGCCGCGGCGATGGCGGGACCCGCGAAGGTGTTCCACGCGCCCAGGTGGATGCGCGCCACGGCGATGCTGAGCAGCAGGAGGACCGCCAGCGCGGCCAGCGCGGCGACGTGCGCAACGAAAGAGGGCGGCCGCTCGTTCATGCCCGTCCCACCTGGTAGTAAAGGGGAAAGACGAAGATCCAGACGATGTCCACGAGGTGCCAGTAGAGCGCCGAGACTTCCAGCGCCGTATGCGATCCCGGAGAGAAATCGCCCCGCCGCGTGCGCAGGGCCATGACGGCGAGCAGGACCACTCCGATGGCCACGTGCAGGCCATGGAAGGCGGTCGTGACGTAGTAGAGGAAGAAGAACAGCCGCTGCTGGGCGGCAAGCCCTCCCACTTCCTCGTAACGGATGCCGGGAATCACGGCGGCCTTGTAGTCGTCGTAATACTCCAGGCCATGGATGGCGAGGAAGGCCAGGCCCAGCACGGCGGTGGCATACAGCAGTGCCGTTGCCACCTTCCTGCCACCGAGCTGGACGTCGCGGATCGCCAGGGCCGCGGTGAAGCTGCTGGTGAGGAGCACGCCGGTCTCGATGCCGCCCAGGGTCAGGTCGGTATGCCGGCTGGCCGAGGCGAAGGCATCGGGCCAGAGCATCCGGCACACGGTGTAGGCGGCGAACAGCACGCCGAAGAACAGCACCTCCGTCGCGAGGAACGCCCACATGCCCAGCGTCGCCGCCTCGCGCTGCTGCGAGGGATCGTCGAACTGCACGGCTGTACGCGGCGCTGACGTGCTCATGGATGCTTATAGGCGTAGGGGCCGTCGACGACGACCGGGGCTTCTTCGAAATTGTGCGTGGGCGGCGGCGACGACGTCGTCCACTCGAGTCCTTCGGCGCCCCAGGGGTCGTCCGGTGCACGTGCGCCGAAGCGCAGCGACCAGAGGAAGTAGCCGATCGGCAGCAGGTACGAGGCCGCGAGCAGCACCGCGCCGGCGGACGACAGCACGTTCAACAGCCCGTACTCCGCGGGATACTGGTGGTAGCGGCGCGGCATGCCCTCCGCACCGGCGAGGAACTGCGGAAAGAAGGTGAGGTTGAAGCCGAGGAACATGAGGATGGCGGCGAACCGCGCCCAAGCCTCCGAATACATGCGTCCGGTCACCTTCGGCCACCAGAAGTGGATGCCACCGAGGTAGGCCATGACCGCTCCCCCCACCATGATGTAATGGAAGTGGGCGACCACGAAATAGGTATCCGTCAGGTTGACGTCCAGCGCCGTGGCGGCGAGGAACAGGCCGGTGAGTCCGCCGACCATGAACAGGCCGACGAAGCCGAGCGCGTAGATCATGGGCGCGCCGAAGGCGATGTCGCCCTTGTACAGCGTGGCCGTCCAGTTGAATACCTTGATCGCCGACGGCACGGCGATGATGAAGCTCAGGATGGAGAAGACGATGCTCGCGTACATCGACTGGCCGGCCACGAACATGTGGTGCCCCCAGACCAGGAAGCCGATCACCGCGATGCCGATGATCGAATACACCATGAAGTGGTAGCCGAAGATCTTCCGCCGCACGCTGGCGGTGATGAGTTCGCTCACCACGCCCATCGCCGGCAGCACCATGATGTACACGGCCGGGTGGGAGTAGAACCAGAAGAAGTGCTGGAAAAGCAGCGGATCGCCCCCGAGCGCCGGATCGAAGATCCCGACGCCGAGCAGGCGTTCCGCGGCGATGAGGGCCAGCGTCATCGCCAGCACCGGCGTCGCCAGCATCATCACCAGGGAGACGCCGTACATCGACCACACGAAGAGCGGCAGGCGGAACCAGGTCATGCCCTGCGTGCGCATCGTATGGATGGTGACGATGAAGTTGAGCCCGGTGAGGATGGACGAGAAACCGACGATGAACACGCCGACGACGGTCAGCATCACGTTCGAATTCGAGAACATCGTGGAGAAGGGCGTATAGAACGTCCAGCCGGTGTCCACACCGCCCAGCAGCAGGCAGGCGACGGTGAAGACGCCGCCGGCCACGTAGAGGTACCAGCTGAAGAGATTGAGCCGCGGAAAGGCCACGTCGCGCGCTCCGATCATGATCGGCAGGAGGAAGTTGCCGAGGGTGGCCGGGATGGACGGTATGAGGAAGAACCACACCATGACCACACCGTGGAAGGTGAAGGTCTTGTTGTACGTTTCCGCGCTCATCACGTCGCCCGCCGGCGTGGCGAGCTCCAGGCGCATGAGCGCTGCCGCTATGCCGCCCAGGAAGAAAAAGAACGTGATCGACACCGCGTAGAGGATCGCGATCCGCTTGTGGTCGTGCGTTGCCAGCCAGGACCGCAGCGTATTGCCGTCCGTGAGATAGCTGGGGCGGGCGTGTTCAGCGCGCAGCATGCGGTGTCTCCCGGTCGGTGCCGCGGACCTTCAGGTAGGCGACGAGGGCGAGGATGTCCGCCTCGTCGATGCGGTCCTTGTAGCTGGGCATCAGCGGCGCGTAGCCCGCGGCCACCTCGCTGCCCGGCAAGGTGATCGAGTCGTGCAGGTAACGCTCGTCGGCCAGCACCTGGCGCCCATCGGCGAGCGGCACCGTGCTGCCGTAGAGTCCGTCCAGGCGTGGTGCGTGGACGGAAGAACCCGCGTCGTGGCAACCGGCGCACCCGAAGCGGGTGAACAGCACGCGTCCCCGGTCGGCGAGCGAGCCGCTCGCATGGCTGGCAAGCCAGCGGGCGTGGCCGGCGGGCGTCTGCACGACGACGCTGCCGCCCATGCGCGAATGGTCGGTGCCGCAATACTCCGCGCAGAAGAGGTCGTAAGTACCCGTGCGCGTGGGTGTGAACCAGAGTTGCGTATAGCGGCCGGGCAACACGTCCTGCTTCACCCGGAAGGCCGGAATATATACATCGTGGATCACGTCCTGGGAAATCATCACCAGGCGCACCGGCTGGCCCGTGGCCACATGCAGCGTGTCGATCTCGCGCTGGCCATCCGGATGTTCGAACTCCCACATCCATTGCTTGCCCACGACGTGGATCGTCGTGGCATCCACCGGCGGTGTGCGCATGTCGATCCACAGGCGGATGCTCCAGATGAAGATGCCGAGGAACATCGCGAAGGGCACCAGCGTCCATACCATCTCGATGCCCAGCTCGCGGTGCGATTCGCCACTGCGGTTCACGTCCCGGCCGCGCCGGAAGCGCACGGCGAACACCAGCATCGTCGTGAACACGGCCAGCACCACGATCGTCGAGAGGCCGAGCATCGCGTAGAACAATCCGTCCACGCGGCCGGCGAAGCTCGATGCCTCGGGGAGGAAGTTCATCGCGCCCTCCGTTGCAGCCAAAGGGCGCTGGCGGCCATGGCGAGCAGAAAGGCGCAGCCAAGCGCGATCATGAGGCGGGATACCAGCAGGCTGTAGCGGCCGGTGGCCGGGTCGTAGCCGCAGCAGAGCAGCACGAGGCGGTCGATGACGTCGCCCAGCCGTCCCTGCGATGCGCCGACGAGTGCGAGGCGCAGGGCGTGTGCGTCGTAGTCCACGCCGAAGAAGTACTGCGCCACGCGTCCGTCAGGCGCCACCACGACGAATCCGGCAGGGTGGGCGTACTGCCCGTCGCGCGGGTCCTTGAAATAGCGGAAGCCGGCGGCGCGGGTGAGCGCGGCGACGGACGATGCCGCCGCGGTGGCCCAGGTCCAGCGCCCCGGCTGGCTCCCCGGGTCCATGCGGGCGAGCATGTCGCGCCCCTCCCGGGCATCGGCTGCGGTTTCGTCGGGGGCGATGCTCAGGAAGACCACCTGGTAATCCTCGCCGGCGCCCAGCGGCATCCGCGCGACCGCCGAGGCGATGCCGCGCAAGGTGAGGTCGCAGAGGTTGGGGCAGCGGTAGTAGCCGAAGGCCAGCAGCAGGGGTTTGCCCTCCGCGATCGTCGCGAGCGTCTCCGTGCGGCCATCCGCGTCGACCAGCGGCACATCCATGGGCAAGCGGGCCCCCACGTGCTGATCGAATCCGGCGAGGCGGTCGAGATCGCGCGGCGGGGGGACCGCCGCGAACGCGGGCGCCAGGAAGAGCAGCACGACGAGCGAGGCCATGAGCCGGATCATGGCTTCCGCTCCCCTTCCTTCGCCATCAGCTGCATCGCGCGTTGCACGGGAATCCGCGCGATGCCGTGTTCGCGATCCACCCAGCCCCACTCGTTCGCATTGCGCTGCTGTCGACGGAACATCTCGAGGTCGCGACGCGGCTCCGCCTGGAGTGCCGGCCCGGCGGGGCGTGGCGACGGCACGGGAGCGATCGCCCAACTGCGCCAAAGGAAAAAGCAGGTCACCAGCACGACCACGGTGGACCCGGCAAGCATCGCCGCAAGGCGTGCGAGGCGACGAGAGGCGAGGCCCTGCGGTTCGTGGCTCATGGCATCACCATCCAGCCGATGTGGCAGGCCTGGCCAAGCAGCACCGATGCGGCGGCCGTGCGCAGCACGTGGACGTTGGCCTTCGCCGCGCGCGAGAGAAGCATCACGCAGGGCAAGACCAGCTGGAGGACGAGCGCGGCGATCGCCAGCGCCGCCCAGGGCTCCTGCGTGCGCGGCAGGTACCAGGCGGTTTCATACGGCAGATCCGCCATCCACGCGGTGAGGTAGTCGATGCCCGTGAGGTAAGCCCAGCCGAGGCAGGCGGCAAAGAGCAACGAAGCCTGGTCGCCACGGACGATGGGCGGCACGGCGGAAGCTTCCGCGGGCGCGCGCAGGAGCACGGCCACGGCAAGGGCCACCAGCAACTGGCCCAGCGCAAGCACCAGTCCGATCGCCGAAGATCGCCACTCGGGCGAGAGCGAAACGATCCAGTCGTTGGCGAACACGCCGCAGGCGAACAGCCACACGATGAGGCTTGCGGCGGGAGCGCGCGAGGCCAGACGCCATGCGATCGCCCACGCGACGAAGCTGCCGGCAGTTCGCCAGACCAGGAACGGATAATCCAGGTACCAGCGCCGCGCTTCCTCGACCGGACCGCGTATCCACGGGAAGAGATGCGGCGCGGCGATCAACAGGGGCACGCCCGCGAGGGCCGCGAGAGGCAACAGCATGCGCAGCGTGCGCCAGCGCGTCGCCAGTGCATCGCCCCACGCGCCGCCGGTGAGCCGGTGGATCGCCTGCCACGCGATGGCCCCGGCGCTCGCGCCGGTGAACAGCAACCAGGTCGCCAGACATGCGTGCAGGATCATCGGCGGGTTCCTTCCTGGGGCAGGTCGCGGAGTCGCGACAGGTCCTCCGGTTCCAGACGGTCCACGGGCGCATGGCGGCTGAACTGCAGTGCGCGGATATAGGCGACGATGGCTTGCCGGTCGGCCGGCGCAATGCGATCCGCATAGGGATACATCACGCCCCAGCCATGCGTGATCACGTCGTAAAGGTGCCGGTCGTCGGCGTCGCGCAACCGTTGCTCGTGATAACTCGGCGGCCGCGGAAAGCCGCGTCTTGCCACCATGCCGTCACCGTCGCCGCCCGCGCCGTGGCAAGGCGTACAGTAGATGGTGTAACGATCGCGTCCGCGCTCGAGCAGGCTTTCGGTGACAGGCGCTGCCGGCGGCATCGTTTCCGGACCGGTGACCGGTACCGCACCGGGAGGCGGCGTCCGCGAAGCGACGCCATCGGCGAAGAGCGGCGCCTCCCCGCCGCGTTCGTAACGCGGCTGGTCGTACATCTGGTGCATGCCGCGCTCGCAGCCGGACGTCCATACGAGCACCAGCGCCAGGAGGACCATGCGCTTCATGACGGCACCTCCGCGTGGCGCAGTGGCGAAAGCGCGGCGACATCCAGCGCTACCTGGTGGGCATCCCAGCGCGGATCGTCCGCGCGTACCAACAGGAGGAATCCGTCCCGGCTTGCTTCTTCAAACCACGCGACGTTGAACTCCGGCCGGTAGAGGCTGGGCAGGCGGCAGCCCAGCAGGAAGGCCGCGAACCCGGCCACGACGGCGAAGAGGATGACGACCTCCAGGGCCGAAGGCAGGAATGCGGGCCAGCTTGCCGTGGGGCGCCCGCCGACGTCGAGCGGATAATCCACCACGGCAGCGTGGTACTGCAGCCAGAGCATGCCGATGCCGCCTGCCAGACCGCCAGCGAGCATCGCGGGCGGAATGCGTTTCGGCGGGGGGCCGAGCTTCTCCATCAGTCCGTCGACGGCATACGGGGAGAATGCCTCGAACCGGCTGTAGCCGAGTGCGCGCAGCGCGTCGACCGCCGCGGCCAGTTCGTGCGCGTCATGCAACTGCAGTAGGCGGCCGTGCACGCTCATGGCCGCGTGTCCACGCGTTCGGCCGCGTGCCGGCGGAGTTCGGCGATCGAGAGCACCGGAACGAGGCGGACGAAGACGAGGAAGAGCAATGCGAAGAGGCCCATTGATCCGGCGAGGAAGGCCACATCCCACACGGTGGGATGGAACATGCCCCAGCTCGACGGCAGGAAGTCGCGGTACAGGCTGGTGACGATCAGCATGAAGCGTTCCATCCACATGCCGGCGAGCACCAGCAGGGCGATGGTCACCAGGGCGGCAGGGCAGTTGCGCACTCGCGGCCACCACAAGGCCTGGATGGAGAGACTGTTGCAGGCGATGGTGGCCCAGAACAGCCATGCATACGCGCCTTGCATGCGATGGCGCTGCAAGGCCAGGTCGTAGGCGTCGCCGCCGTAGTACGCGGTGAAGATCTCGGCGGCATAACCGTAGGTCACCACCCAGCCCGCAGCGAACAGCAGCTTGGCGAGCTTGTCGAGGTGCTTGTCCGTGATGAACTCCTCCAGCGCATAAGCGTTGCGCAGCGGCACGGCCAGCACGATGACCATCGCCGCGCCGGAAAACAGCGCGCCCGCCACGAAGAACGGCGGGAAAATCGTCGAGTGCCAGCCCGGCAGGAGTCCCTCGGAAAAGTCCAGCGCCACCATGCTGTGTACCGAGAACACGAGCGGCACGGCGAGGCCCGCGAGGATCTTCGTGAGCGTCGCATGCCGTTCCCATTCGCGCGCCTCGCCACGCCAGCCGAGCGCCAGGAGGCCGTAGAACACCTGCCGGCCGCGCGAGGCCGCGCGATCGCGCACCGCCGCCAGGTCCGGAATGAGCCCCACGTAGAAATAGATCACCGACACGATCACGTAGGCACCGATCGCGAAGAAATCCCAGACCAGCGCACTGCGCCACTGCGGCCACAGACCCATGCGGTCGGGGTAGGGCGCCAGCCAATAGGAAAACCACGGGCGCCCGAGATGGAAGATGGGGAAGAGCGCCGAGACGGCCAGCGCGAACACGGTCATCGCTTCGGCGAACCGGTTCAATGCGGAGCGCCAGCCCTGCCGCGTAAGGTAGAGCGCCGCGGAGATGAAGGTGCCCGCCATGCCGATGCCGATCCACCAGACGTAGTTCGCGATGGCGAAGCCCCAGGCCACCGGCATGCTCACGCCCCAGATGCCCACGCCGCGCGCCAGCAGCACGAGGATGGCGGCGGCCAGCACGGCGGTGAGCAGGGCCGCCGCGCCGAAGGCCAGCTTCCATCCGGGACCGGCGCGATGGGCCAGCACGAGGCCGGTCACGACGTCCGTGAGTTCGGCGGGCGTGGCGGTATGGGCAGGCTCGCGGTCGCTCATGCGTCCCTCCATGCCGGGTTCGGGTTGCGCAGCGCGCCCAGGTAGGCGGTGCGCGGACGCGTGTTGAGCTCCCCGAGCAGGACGTATCGGCGTGGGGATGCATGCGCTTGCGCGACCGCGCTGGCGGCGTCGCCAAGGTCGCCGAAGACGATCGCCCGGGTGGGACAGGCGTCCTGGCAGGCCGTCGTCACTTCGCCCTCCGCGATGCGCCGCCCCTCCCGATCGGCGGCGATATGCGCGTGCTCGATGCGCTGCACGCAGTAGGTGCATTTCTCCATGACGCCGCGAGAGCGCACGGTGACCTCCGGATTGCGCATCGCCTTGAGGCTTTCGCTCGCCAGGTCCGCGTACTGCAGGAAGTTGAAGCGGCGCACTTTGTAAGGGCAGTTGTTCGAGCAGAATCGCGTGCCGACGCAGCGGTTGTACACCTGCAGGTTGAGCCCTTCGCTGTCGTGCACGGTGGCTTCGACGGGGCAGACCACCTCGCAGGGTGCATGCTCGCAGTGCATGCAAGGCACCGGCTGGTGGTAAGTCCGCGGAGCACCCGCGGTGCCCTCGTGGTACCGGTCCACCCGGATCCAGTGCATGCGTCGTCCTCGCGCCACTTCCTCTTTGCCGACCACGGGGATGTTGTTCTCCGCCTGGCAGGCGATCGTGCAGGCGTTGCAGCCGATACAGGCGTTCAGGTCGATGCTCATGCCCCAGCGGTACTCGCCGGGCGGCACTTCCGGATAAAGACTGCGAGGCGGCGACGTATCTCCGCCTGCGGGCGGGTGCGCCGGGGTACCCGCGCGGACGATGTCGCGACGGCCCATGTCCTGCTGTGCCTGCGTGGAGGCGAGCGTGACGCGGCGATCGAGCTTCGTCAGCACGAGGCCTTCGATTTGCCAGATGTCGTCGCCATCGCGCAAGGCGTACGCGTCGTAGCCGAGGCCCTCGGCGATGCCGCTGCGCCTGCCGTAGCCGAGCGTGACGGTGACGCTGTTCGCCGCCTGTCCCGGCACGACGAGTACCGGCGCCTCCACGTGTCGCCCATTCACCTCGAGGCGGACGAGATCGCCGTCGCGCAGGCCACGTCCCGCCGCGAGTGCCGGGGATATCCAGGCCGCGTTGCCCCAGGTGAGCGAGGTGACGGGCCGGGGCAGCTCGTGCAGCCAGGCGTTGTGCGCATGGCGCCCATCCCAGAGATGTTCGTCCGGGCGAAAAAGCAGTTCCAGCGCCCCCGGAATGTAGGAGCGCGCCTCGCGCGCGACAGCTTTTGGCGGGGAGCTATCGGATCCTGTAGCGTCACGCGAAGAGCTGTCGCGCGCGGGGCGCGCTCCTACAGTAGTTTGTGCCGGTTGGAATGTGCCGTCGCGCAATGCCTGGGTCCACGCCTCTTCATCCAGCTCCGGCCATGTTGCGCGCACGCGCTCGCGTGCATCGTTTGCCACTCCGCCCAGCAACAGGTCCACCACGTCATGCGCCGAGCGCGCGTCGGACAACGGCGCGAGTACCGGCTGCACGATGCTCGCCGTGCCCTCCAGCGTGCGCAGGTCGGACCAGGTCTCGAAGGGATGCAGGGCCGGCAGGTGCCACTGCACGGCCTCGGCCGTCTCGTCACGGTAACGGCCGAGGTGGGCGGTGTGCGCGACGTGTCGCAGCGCTTCCGCGAAGCCGGGTGCCGTATGCACCGGATTCGTTTCCAGGAGCACGAGCGTGTCCACGCGGCCCGTGCGCATGTCGGCGACGAGGTCGGCGAGCGGTTCGCCACCGCTTCCGGGGGCGACGTCGCGCAGCACGCTCTTGTCGTTGGCCAGAAGCCGGTTCATGTCCCGTACTAGCTCGTGGACCGTGGCAGGCTGCCAGGGGCCTGCGAGTATCACGGACGCTCCCGCATTCGCACGCAGGTCCGCCGCGATGGTTGCGATGCGCCCCTGGGCGGACGGGTCGAGGCGGGGCGCGTCGACGTCCACGCCCAGGGCCGCGGCCAGCGCAGCGGCGAGTCCCGGAATATCGGCTGCGGCCACGGGCCACGGATGGTCCGCATTGCGGCCGGTGAGCGAAGGCGTGGGTTCGATCGCATAGAGGCGGGACATGGCCGCGACGCCGCGGGTCCCGGCGAAGGCCCTCGCATGGCGCACATGTCCCGGAAAGGTGCCGAGCGGATCCGCATCGAAGGCGACGATCGTGCGTGCCTTGGAAAAGTCCGGCCATACGTTGGCCGGCTGTCCGGCCGCAGGTTCGTGCATATGCCAGCGCGCGCCCGGATAGCGCGCCAGCAAGGCATCGCGTTGCCGCGCCAGTGTCGGCGACGCGATCGTGCCTGAGAGGATGCGCAGTCCATCGCCACGTGTCCCGAAGCGCACGCGCCAGGCCGCCGCTTCGCCTTCGAAGCCGGCCCAGCTCGACGGTACGCCCTGCCGGCGCGGCGCATCGGAGCGGGCGGGATCCCACAGGTCGAGCACCGCCGCCTGCATGCGCGGGTCGCTGCCGCCCAGGCTTGCCGGATGGCGCGGGTTGCCCTCCACCTTGATCGGGCGGCCATCGCGCAGTTCGACCAGGACACCGACCACGTCGCCGCCTGTGTCCAGCGCGGTGGCATAGCGAGAGGAGCCAGGGACGGAGCGGCCATCGCGACCGAGTTGCGGCACGATGCGCTCGGGCGGTGGACCCGAACAGGCGGCGAGGCCCGCGAAGGCCAGGGATGCGCCCAGCAGACGCAGGAACCCGCGCCGGTCAAGTGCAGGTTCGAGCTCCGCCAGCGCGGGCCACGCCGCGATCGCCAGGGCGCGCTGCGAAGGGTCGTCCGCAAGTTCGTCCAGGGCGCGCCAGAAGCGTGGCGAACCGGGTGGAGGCAGCGCCGCGCGCAAGGCATCGAGGGCGCTCACCGGTGGCATACCGAACAGTCCGTCAGGCGGCGCCGGTCGATCCGATACGCGTCCACGAGATGCATCCCGAGCGCGTCGTCGTCTCCGGGCCGGCGTTCGTCCATGGCGAACGCTTCCTCGCGGGGCCGGACGAAGCGCTCCGGATGGCGGTGGCAATCCAGGCACCACTTCATCGAAAGCGAAGCGACGCGGCGCATGAGCGGCATGCGGTCCACGCGGCCATGGCAGGAAACGCATCCGACCCCTTTCGCCACGTGGATGGAGTGGTCGAAGTAGACGAAGTCCGGAAGATCGTTGACCCGGTTCCAGTGCAACGGCACGCCGGTCCGCCAGCTCTCGATCAACGGCGCGAGGGGCAGCTGATCCGTAAAAAGTTGCGAATGACAGGTCATGCAGGTCGATATCGGCGGCATGCCGGCGAACGCTCCGGTCTCCACGCCCGCATGGCAGTAGCGGCAATCGATGCCGACCTCGCCCACATGGTGCTGGTGACTGAAAGGTACCGGTTGTTCCACGGCCTCGTTTTCGCTGTCCGGTTCCGCGGTAAGGCTGCGCCAGGCGACGACGGCGGCCACAACGGCTACCAGCAGGGCCAGGATGATCAGCTTCGCGTAGAGACCGGAACGCGGGTGGAATATCTGTGCCATCTCCCTCGTCGCCCGGGCCTGACGCATTCACGCTAGTGGCGGCCCCGTGCGCGATTCGTGAAGCCATGGAACGCGCGGCGTACACCTGACGTGGCCGGTTTCCGGCTCACGCTAGGCGCATGTCCGTCACCGCAGCCACCATCGTCATCGACGGTCTCCCGCGCGTTGTCCAGGAGGGCGAGCGGCTGGTTGACCTGTTCATCCGCCACGGCATCGAGGTGCCGCGCGTCTGCTACAACGAGGCACTCGGCCCGCTGAAGACGTGCGACACGTGCTGGGTCGAAGTGGACGGCGAACTCGTGCGCAGTTGCGACCACGTGGCGCGGCCCGGCAGCCGCGTGGAAACCGGCGGCGAGAGGGCGCGCGCGGCGCGCGAGGAAGGCATGGACCGCCTCCTCGCGAAGCACGAGCTCTACTGCACGGTCTGCGAGCACAACCTCGGCGATTGCACTCTGCACAACACGGTCGCGGCAATGGACATGCCGATCCAGCGCTACCCCTTCGTGCGCAAGCCGTATGCGAAGGACAGCAGCAATCCGTTCTACACCTACGATCCGGACCAATGCATTCTCTGCGGCCGCTGCGTCGAGGCTTGCCAGAACGTCGAGGTCAACGAGACGCTCAGCATCGATTACACGTCGGAACATCCGCGCGTGCTATGGGACGGGGGCCGGTCCATCGATCGCTCCAGTTGCGTGTCCTGCGGTCATTGCGTCACGGTCTGCCCGTGCAACGCCCTGCTGGAAAAAACCATGCAGCCCGACGCCGGGCCTTTCACCGCGATGGAGGAACGCGTGAAGCGGCCGCTCATCGACTTGGTCAAGTCGCTCGAGGACACCACGGGCGCGCGGCCGGTCACCGCGTTGTCCGAGATCGACGCGGCGATGCGCCAGGCCGAGGTGCGCCGGACGAAGACGGTATGCACATATTGCGGCGTCGGTTGCGCCTTCGAGGTGGTCACGCGCGACCGCCACATCCTGAAGGTACAGCCCGTGGTGGAGGCGCCCGCGAATGGCATCTCCACCTGTGTAAAGGGCAAGTTCGGCTGGGACTTCGTGAACAGCCCCGACCGTCTTACCCGGCCGCTGATCCGCGAGAACGGCGCCTTCCGCGAGGCCGGCTGGGACGAGGCGCTGGACCTCGTGGCGAGCCGGCTGCGCGAGGTACATGCGCAGCATGGACCAAAGGCCATGGGCTTCATCGGTTCGAGCAAGGCCAGCAACGAGGAGGCCTACCTCACCCAGAAGATCGCGCGGCTGATCTTCGGCACCAACAGCGTCGACAACTCGTCGCGCTACTGCCAGAACCCGGCGACCATGGGATTGTTCCGCACCGTCGGCTACGGCGGCGACGCCGGCTCGATCAAGGACATCGAGAAGGCCGACCTCGTGGTTCTGGTCGGTTCCAACACGGCCGAATGCCATCCGGTGATCGCGTCAAGGATCAAGCGCGCGCACAAGCTGCGCGGGCAAAAGCTGCTGGTCGTGGATCCGCGCCGTCACGAGATGGCCGAGCGGGCGGACATCCACCTTGCGGTAACGCCGAGTACCGACCTCATCTGGGCCAGCGCGACCGCGCGCTACATCCTGGACGAAGGCCTCGCCGACATGGATTTCCTGGAGCGCCGCGTGAACGGCCTCGACGAATACCGCCGTTCGCTCGAGCCCTTCACCATGGAATTCGCGGAAGCCATGACGGGCATTCCGCGCGCACGGCTCGAGGAAGCCGCGCGCATGATCGCCGGCGCCGGGAGCGTGTGCCTGCTGTGGGCGATGGGCATCACCCAGCACACCCATGGCTCCGATACCAGTACCGCGTTGTCCAATCTCCTCCTGGTCACCGGCAACTATGGCCGGCCCGGGACGGGTGGGTATCCGATGCGGGGCCACAACAATGTGCAGGGCGCCAGCGATTTCGGCTGCCTGAAGGATGTGTACCCCGGCTACGAGAAAGTGACGGACGAAACCGTGCGCGCGCATTGGGCCGAAGCCTGGGGCGTGCCCGTGGAGCGCCTGTCGAACGAACCGGGCCTCGACAACTTCGCCATGGTCGTGGAAGCCGGCAAAGGCAAGGTCAAGGCGATGTGGGTCATCGGCGAGGAAACCGCCGTTTCCGACGCGGACACGGCGAACGTGGAAAAGGCTTTTGCCGGCCTGGAGTTCTTCGTGGTGCAGGACATGTTCCTCAGCCGGACCGCGCAGTTCGCCGATGTGGTGCTGCCGGCGTGTCCCAGCGTGGAGAAGGAAGGCACCTTCACCAACACCGAGCGGCGCATCCAGCGCTTCCACCAGGTAATGCCGCCGCTGGGCGAGAGCCGGCCGGACTGGTGGATACTCAATGAGGTCGCGAAGCGCCTCGGCTACGACTGGGGCTATACCGGTCCGGCGGACGTGATGCACGAATGCGCGCGTATCGCCGGGATGTTCGCCGGGGTGACCTACGAGAGGCTCGCGGGATGGAAGTCGTTGCAGTGGCCGGTGGCCGCCGACGGTACCGACACGCCCCTCCTCTATACCGAAAAATTCAAGTTTCCCGACGGGAAGGCGAAGCTGCATCCCGTGGAATGGAAGCCGCCGGGCGAGGAAGCCGACGAGGCATATGGCCTCATGCTGGACAACGGGCGCCTGCTCGAACATTTCCAGTCGAGGAACCAGACGGGGCGCGGCGGGCGGATCGACCACCTGTCGCCCGACTGGTTCGTCGAGATCAGCCCCGAACTCGCGAGCGAGCGCGGCATCGAGGACGGCACCTGGCTCAGGGTGACCTCGCGCCGGGCCAGCGTGGAGATTCGCGCCGTGGTGACGGATCGCGTGCAAGGCAATACCTTGTTCCTGCCGATCCACCATTCCAAGCCGGGGGTGAACGCGCTTACCGGTGAGCACCACGATCCCGACGTCAATACGCCCGGATACAAGGAGCTGGCGGTCCGCATCGAGAAGTTGCCGCGGCCGAAGGGCGAACCGGCCTTGCCGTACCATAATTTCCGCTACGGCAGGCGCACCCCTAACGGGGGTCCGGACGCCGGCGCAAAGTGGGAGCGCCCCGAGTACGAACAGCCGCCGCAGCACATCGAGCATCCGGAGACGCTGTGATGGCCGAGCCCCTCGATTTCAAACCCACGCCGGCCCGCACACATGTGACTGCGCGGGAGGAACTGGACAGGCTGGTGGAGACCCTCCACGAGCACGGCGTCCTGCGTCTTGCCAACGACATCGTCGCGGCCAACCAGGACATCGCCGCCATCGTGGTCAAGGGACTGGAAACCGAGGGCGCACGCAACGTCATGCAGAATCTGTCGGCGCTGGCGATGGTGTTGGGGCAGGTGCCGCCGGGCGCGATGTACAAGTTCGCGGAAGGCCTGCGCGAAGCGGCGCAGGCCCTCGAATCGGCGCGGCAGCAGCCCGACGATGCGGCACCCGGTGTGCGCGGCGTCTATCGCCTGCTCCATGACGACGAGTTATGGCAGACCCTGACGCCCCTCGCACGCGCGATCGCGGTCTTCGGCCGTGCCATGGGGCGACCGACGCCGGAGAAGCCGATCACCGCACATAGCGGGAAGGAGAGCGACGCGTAGCCACACCCCTTGCTACGGGCGTACGGACCTGAACGAGGTGCGCAGTTCGTCGACGAACGCATCCGGCTGTTCCCATGCCGCGAAATGCCCGCCTTTCGGAAGGCGGTTGTAGTGGATGAGCTTGGGGAACGCCTTTTCGGTCCAGCTCCTGGGCGCGGCGTAGATCTCGTCCGGAAAGACGCTCACCGCTACCGGAATCGTGAGGTGCTTCGGTTCGAAGAACGCCAGCTTGTTCTCCCAATAGAGGCGCGCGGAAGACACCGCCGTGTTCGTCAGCCAGTACAGCGTCACGTTGTCCAGGATGTCGTCGCGGGACAGTCCTTCCTGTTTCCCGTCGAATACACGCGCAATGAGTTCGTAGCTTCGGATGTCGTGATCCAGCATCCACGCGGCCAGCCCGATCGGCGAGTCCTCGAGTGCGTAGAGCGTCTGCGGCTTATGGGTCATTTCCTGGGCGTAACCGAGCCCGTGCTTGTAGAAGAAATCGAGTTGTTCGTAAGCCTTGCGCTCGTCGGCAGACAGGCCCTCCGGTGGCGGGCCGCCGGCGGACAGTGCCTTGGCGATGTCGTCGGGAACGGTCGCGGGCATGTTCGTATGGATCGCCAGGAGCTCCGGCGGCGCGATGACTGCCATCTGCTCCGATACGGCATCGCCCCAGTCGCCGCCCTGGGCGACGAAATGCTTGTAGCCAAGCCGCTTCATCAACACGATCCACGCGCGCGCGATGTGCTGGGGGTCCCATCCGGTGGCGGTGGGCTTGCCGGAATAGCCATACCCCGGCAGGGACGGGATCACGACGTCGAAAGCGTCCGCTGCCGTGCCGCCGTGCGCTGCCGGATCGGCGAGCGGCTCGATCACCTTCAACTGTTCGACGATCGAGCCGGGCCAGCCGTGGGTGATGATGATGGGCAGCGCGTTCCTGTTCTTCGAGCGGACATGGATGAAATGGATATCAACGCCATCGATGCGGGTCACGAACTGCGGCAGCGCGTTCAACCTGGCCTCGAGCTTCCGCCAGTCGTAATCGGACTGCCAGTAGTCCGCCAGCTTGCGCATGGTCGCCAGTTGCACGCCTTGCGACGTGTCGCCCACGGTCTCCCTGGAAGGCCACTTCGTGGCGGCGATCCGGCGGCGCAGTTCGTTGAGGGCCTCGTCGGATACGTGGATCTTGGGAAACGGCCTTATCGACTCGTCTTCTTTCGCCGGTGCCGCGGCGGCGGGCGCCGGAAGGGCCGCGCCGCTTGCAGGCGGCGGGAGCATGAATTGAAACGCGGCTGCCAGTGCGATGGCGGCCAGGCATGGCCAGCGACTGGCCGCGGAATCTGACGACATGACATTGCCCCTCGGCCGGCTCCCGCCGTCGGGCGGAGCAGTGAGAATGCATCGTTCCTGGATGGGTAAGACCGCTCGTCCGTTCGTGGATGACACAGGCAAACCGCGGGCGCGTCTTGGAGGATACGATCCCGGCCGATGACTCCGCATCCACGCCGCCGGACGCACCATCGCTCCGACGCCGCACCGGAGACGAACGAATGACCCCTGAAAGCCTGCTCCTGCCGCCTCACGACTGGGTACCGAACCATCCACGCCTGCCGGTGTTGCACTATCGCGGCGTGCCGGTGGTGGAGGGCGACGTGGCTTCGGCGTTCGAGGAACTGTTCGCCGGCCACGGATGGATGCCGCGCTGGCGCGACGGCGTGTACGACTATCACCATTACCATTCGACTGCACACGAGGTCCTGGGATGCAGCGGAGGCTCGGCCACGCTGGTCCTCGGCGGTCCCGGCGGCGAGGAAGTGACGGTCGCCCGCGGCGACGTCCTCCTGCTTCCCGCCGGGACCGGGCACCGCTGCCTCGCGGCATCGAAGGATTTCCTGATGGTGGGCGCCTATCCGGACGGCCAGGAATGGGACATATGCCGCGAGGCGCCGGACGCCGCGATGCGGGAACGCATCAGGACCCTGCCGTTCCCGGACACGGATCCGGTGACGGGTTTGCAGCCACCGTTGACCCGGTTCTGGCAGCGTCCTTAGGCCGGCGGAAACCCTGCGCGTCTCCCGCGGCACCCATGAGGGGTGTCCTCAGGAACATGCGTTCGGTTCCGTCCTCACACGCAGAGGACTACTATTTGCCCCGCAGGGCCGTGCGTGCCCGACCGTTACAACTCACGCGAAGGAAGTTCCATGGCTGTTCACCTGGTTGCCGCGCTCGACGAAAACTTTGCCATAGGCAAAAAGGGCGGCCTGCCCTGGCATCTTCCGGACGACCTGAAATATTTCAAGAAGCTCACCAAGGACAGGGCCGTGCTGATGGGCCGGAAGACGGCGGAGTCGATCGGCAAGCCGTTGCCGGATCGCGACAACTACGTGCTGACCCGAAAGGGCGAGGCGCCGTATGCCGGGCAGATCACCGTCCGCTCGATCCAGGAGGCACAGGCCAGCTGCGGGCATACCGGCCTCATGGTGATCGGCGGGGGCGAAGTCTTCCGCGAGGCCTTGCCGCTTGCCAGCACGCTTTATCTGACCTGGGTCTACGCGGCCGTGGAAGGCGCCGACGTGTTCTTCCCGGGCATCGACTTCAAGGACTGGACCGAGGTCTCGCGCGTGCGCCACAAGGCAGACAAGGAGCACCCGTACGCGTTCGACATGGTCGAATACGTGCGTAACCATGCCGTGGAACGCGAACACCACAACCGCCCGGCCCGCTGATGCACGTGGTCGCCGGCGTCCTCGTCGACGGCAACGGACGGATCCTCATCGCGCAGCGCCCGCCAGGCAAGCACCTGGCGGGCATGTGGGAATTCCCGGGCGGGAAACGCGAGCCGGGCGAAACAGGTGTCGCCGCGCTGGAGCGCGAGCTGGACGAGGAGCTTGGCATCGTGGTCGATCCGGCTTCCTTCGAGCCGCTGATCCGGGTGCCCTGGCGATACGCCGAGCGCGACATGTTGCTGGAAGCCATGCTCGTGCGTGCGTGGACCGGCGAGCCCGCGGCGCTCGATGCGGCGGCAATCGCCTGGCATGAACCGGACGGCATCGATCCGGCCCTGCTGGCACCGGCCGACCGGCCGATTCTCGCGGCGTTGCGTTTGCCGAGCCATTACGCGATCTCCCCGCCGGGGGCTTCCCCCGACGAGGCCGCGGCCTGGGTCGTGGCGGCGCTGGCGCGGGGCGAGCGCTTGCTGCAGCTGCGTCTCCCAGGCTTGCCGGTCGAGACGGTCCGTGCGCTGGCCGCGCAGGTGCTCCCCGAGGTTCGCCGCTGCGGTGGCCAGCTCCTGCTCAGCCGCGATATCGAGGGTGCGCTGACGCTGGGGACGGGGGTGCATCTGGCTGCGGCGCAACTGGGCGAACTGGCGCAACGGCCGCTGCCGCTTTCCGTCACGGTCGCCGCGTCCTGTCACGATGCCGGCGAGCTCGAGCGTGCCTGTCGCCTCGGATGCGATGTCGCCACGCTTTCGCCGGTGCTCGCGACGGCGAGCCATCCGGATGCGGAACCGCTTGGCTGGCCGCGCTTCGCCCGGCTGGCCGAGGCCGCGTCTTTGCCGGTCTACGCGCTGGGCGGGCTGGGCCCGCAGGACGTCGCGGAAGCGCGGATGCACGCGGCGCAGGGCGTCGCAGGCATCCGCGGATTCGCTTAGCCTGCCTGCTTCGACTTCAGCCGGGCGACGAGGGCTTTCAGCACCGTCTGGGTTTCCTCGGCGAAGAAGTCGTCGATGAACCCGGGATCGAGCAGGTTGGTGGTGTCGCCCCAGACCGCGACGAGGTCGGCGCGGGCGATGGCGCGCGTGCGCAGCATGGCCTTCGGCGGCAGTTTCAGCAGGTCCTCGAGCCATAGCACCGCGCGCGTCACCACCTGCTCGACCGTGGCCAGTTCGTCGACCAGCCCGATCGCGTGCGCCTGTTCCGCATCGACCATCGCGCCCGCCACGAGCAGGCGCTCGGCGCGGTAGGCGCCGACAATGCGGCGCATGGCGAACTGGATCGGCTCCGGCACCGAAAGTCCGACCTGCACTTCGTTGAGCCCGATCTTGTACACGCCGTGGGCCATGATCCGGTAGTCGCAGAACAGCGACACCACGGCGCCGCCGGCCGGACTGTGGCCGGTGATGGCGGCGACGGTCGGTACGCTCGAGGTGGCGATGGCGCCACAAAGGGCGAAGAATTCGTCCCAGAATTCCTTTACGCCGTCGCGGTCGCGCTGGATAAGGGCCGGCACGTCGACGCCGGCAGAGAACATGCCCTGCGCGCCGGAAATCACAATGCCGCGGGCACCGTTCGACGGTGCGCCCACGATGGCTTCGCGCAGTGCCTGCAGCAGGCCGATGTCGAACGCGTTCACCGGCGCCCGCGCCATGCGGATTTCATGGATGCCGCCGTCGTGCGGGAGGATATCGAGCATGGTCGTGGATCCGTCTGTGGTTTGACCGATTATGGCGCTTGTTTTCTACCTCGGCAGGTCCGCGTCCACCCAGGTGTACTGCACCGCGTAGTCCAGCGTGGCGCTGCCGTTGGCGGGAACCGCCACCTTGAACTCCAGCAGCTCCGGCGAGACCTTCGACGGTTTCACCGAAGACGACGTCACCTTCCAGGCGCGCCAGCGGTTCGGGTGTTCGTGCACGGTGATCGTGCGGGCGGTGTCACCAGCATTCGAGAGCACGATGCGGAATGCTTCATCGATACGGTGCGCATCGGCGTCCGCGGTGAAGGCCGTCTGCTCGCGTGCCGCAGTGAGGTCGAAGGCGTTGCCGAGCGATACCATGCTGTCCTGGTTCTTCGGCGTATCTTCGATGCGGCCTTCACCGAGCAGTTCGGCATTGCCGTCACGGTCGGTGGTGAGCACGCGCACGTAGCCCGCGGGCAGGCTGTCGAAGGCCTTGAAGCGCAGGTTCGAGACGATCGGCACGCCGTTGGCAGGAGGAATCGTCTGCCGTTCCAGGTTCGGGCGCGGCGGGAACCAGCCACCGGCCTGCGAGTCGTACAAGGCCTCGCGCTCGCAGTCGAGCATGCGCCGATCGTACAGCGGTGTTTGCGTGACGCTGCCGTCCGGCAAATCGACGGCGGCGGGCAAGGTGTAGGTGCGAAGGTCGCCCAGCGTGGCCTGGGCGGGAATCGGCGGCGGCGCCGCGGCGGCCATGGCCACCATGCCGCGATCGAACATCTTCGGCTGCGGCGGCATCTTGGCGCGGCGCGCTTCGCCGGCCACCAGCTTCAGGGTCACGTCCTTCCAGTCGCGACCGCTGCGGTTGGCGACGCTGGCGGCGGCATCGAAGCTCATACGGCAGGCGTTGCCGGGCTGGAGGGTGGCGACATAGGCGCCACGCCAGCCAAGGCCGGAGGTGGGGTAGTCGAGCTGGGCGTTCGCATGCCCGGCGTCCTTGCCGGCGACGCGCACCTGCAAGGTGGAGCCGCGGGCGAAGTCCGCGCTGTCCTTGGCACGCAGCGCGGCGTACTGGCGCACGAGGGTGGCCTGGCCGTTCGCGTCGCGGACGACGAGCGCGTCGCCGCCGCGTACCAGGGTGCCGCTGACGAAGGCCTGGCCGTTCTCGCCGATCACGCTGACGTCGTGACCTACCAGGCCCGCCACGGCGCCGTCGAAGCCCTGGCCGAGCAGGAGGCGCTGCGAGACCACGCGGGTTTCCTTGCCGGGAAAACGCAGGGAGAGCGCCTCGCTGTCGAGCGCGGCGGGCAGTCCGTCGATGGAGAGGTCCTGGGTGCCGCCCTTGAGGTCGAAGGCCCGGCGTTCGTGGACGACGGCATAGCCGTCGCCGGAGACGGCATCGCCGCCGGTGGAGAACAACTGGTCGCCGTCGGCGCGATACAGCGTGAGCGCAGGGCGCTCACCGTCGGCGAAGGCGGGGAGGGCGACGGCGCAGGCGATCGCGAGGACGAGTGAACGTTGCAGCATGGTGCTCTCCGTGGTGACCCTCGCGGATCATACCGGGGCGGACTGAACGTTCGCGATCTTTTGCGACGTCGTGCGACGCCGTTCGCTTTTCTGTAGGAGCGCGCCTTGCGCGCGACATCTTTTGAGGCCGTGCCCTGGAGCTGGCGCGCCAGCCTGGGAACCGGCGCGAAAGGCTGTCGCGCGCGAGGCGCGCTCCTACCAGGGCCCCTCAGGCGCGCCAGGGCCGCTCAGGCGCGTTCGGCTTCCGCCACCGCGTCGCGTATCGCCTGCGGCAGCGGCACCGGGCGGCCGCTGCGGGTGTCGATCCATACCATCGTGATGCTGCCGTCGCAGTGGATCCGCGTGGGATCGTTGCTGTCGAGGATGCGATGGCCGATGGTCATCGAGCTGTTGCCGATGCGGTTGACGAACAGCTCGATCTGGATATCGGCCGGCCATTCGATGGGCAGCCGGTAATTCAGTTCGCTATGCGCCATCACCGGCGCCGCCTCCGGGGTGTACCAGTCGCCCGGGACGTCCTTCAGCCACTGCAACCGCGCTTCCTGCAGATAGACGAGGTAGTTGGCGTTGTTGACGTGGTTGTACGCGTCGAGGTCCTGCCAGCGCACGTCCATCGGCGTGATGAACAGCGGAACAGGGGACGGCGTCAGCGAAGCTTCGGTGCTCATGCGGTTTTCTTCTTCTTTGCTGGCGCGGCCTTCTTCGCGGCCGCTTTCTTCGGAGCCGCCTTGGCCGGCGCGGCCTTCGCGACAGGTCTGGCGGGCTTCAGGTGGGGCAGCAGGAAACGGCCGGTATGCGAGGTCTTGGTCGCGGCCACCGTTTCCGGCGTGCCGCTGACGAGGATGCGTCCACCGCCGGCGCCGCCCTCGGGACCGAGGTCGATCAGCCAGTCGGCCGTCTTGATCACGTCCAGGTTGTGCTCGATCACGACCACGGTGTTGCCGTGGTCCACCAGCTGGTGAAGCACGTCGAGCAGCTGCTCGATGTCGTGGAAATGCAGGCCGGTGGTGGGCTCGTCGAGGATGTACAGCGTGCTGCCCGTGTCGCGCTTGGAAAGCTCCTTGGAGAGCTTGACGCGCTGCGCCTCGCCGCCCGAGAGCGTGGTGGCGCTCTGGCCCAGCTTGATGTAATCCAGGCCCACCGCACGCAGCGTTTCGAGCTTGCGCGCGATCACCGGCACGTTCTCGAACAGCTTGAACGCGTCTTCCACCGTCATGTCGAGCACGTCGGCGATGGTGTGGCCCTTGTACATCACTTCGAGCGTTTCGCGGTTGTAGCGCTTGCCGTGGCAGACGTCACAGGGCACGTACACGTCCGGGAGGAAGTGCATCTCCACCTTGATCATGCCGTCGCCTTCGCAGGCCTCGCAGCGTCCGCCACGCACGTTGAAGCTGAAGCGGCCCGGCGTGTAGCCGCGCTGGCGCGATTCGGGCACCTGCGCGTACAGCTCGCGCAACGGCGTGAACAGGCCGGTATACGTGGCCGGATTCGAGCGCGGCGTGCGGCCGATGGGCGACTGGTCGATGTCCACGACCTTGTCGAACAGCTCCAGGCCTTCAATCGATTCGTACGGCGCCGGCTGCTCGCCCGCGCCATTGAGCTCCATCGCGGCCAGGCGGTAGAACGTGTCGTTGATGAGGGTGGACTTGCCGGAACCGGAAACGCCGGTCACGCAGGTGAAGGTGCCCACCGGGATGCGCACGTCCACGTCCTTGAGGTTGTTGCCGCTGGCGCCCTTGAGTTCGATCCACTGGTCGTCGCGGGCCTGGCGGCGCTTCTCCGGCACCTGGATGCCGCGCTCGCCGCTGAGGTACTTGGCCGTGACCGATGCCGGCGACGCCAGCACCTGCTCGAGCGTGCCCTCGGCGACGATGTGGCCGCCGTGCACGCCCGCGCCGGGGCCGATGTCCAGGATGTGGTCCGCCGCGCGGATGGCGTCCTCGTCGTGTTCCACCACGATGACCGTATTGCCTAGGTCGCGCAGGCGGGTGAGCGTGCCGAGCAGGCGTTCGTTGTCGCGCTGGTGCAGGCCGATCGACGGCTCGTCGAGCACGTACATCACGCCCACGAGGCCCGCGCCGATCTGGCTGGCCAGGCGGATGCGCTGCGCCTCGCCGCCGGACAGCGAATCCGCCTGGCGGTCGAGCGTGAGGTAGTTGAGGCCTACGTCGTTCAAGAAGGTGAGCCGTTCGCGGATCTCCTTCACGATCTTCACCGCGATCTCGCCGCGCCAGCCCGGAAGCTTCAGCTTTTCGAAGAACGCGAGGGCATTGTCGATCGCGAGCGAGGTGATCTCCGGGATGGCCCGGTCGGCCACGAAGACGTTGCGCGCCGACGGGTTCAGGCGCTGGCCTCCGCACTCCGGGCAGGGATGGTCCGCGATGTAGCGGGACAGCTCTTCGCGCACGGCGGCGGATTCGGTCTCGCGATAACGGCGTTCCAGGTTCGGCAGGATGCCTTCGAACTTGTGCTCGCGGGTGACCTTGCCGCCGCGCTCCGTGATGTAGCGGAACGGAATCAGTTCACGGCCGGAGCCGTTGAGGACCGCGTTCTGCACGGACTTCGGGAGCTCACGCCAGGGCGTCTCCGGATCGAAGCCATAGTGCTTCGCCAGCGAAACCACCATCTGGTAGTAGTACGGATTGCGACGGTCCCAGCCGCGAATCGCGCCGCCCGCGAGGCTGAGCTCGGGATGGCCCACGACGCGCGCGGGATCGAATACCTGGGTGATGCCCAGGCCGTCGCAGGTGGGGCAGGCGCCCACCGGGGAATTGAACGAGAACAGGCGCGGTTCCAGCTCCGGCAGCGAGTAGTCGCACATCGGGCAGGAATAGCGCGAGGAGAACAGCTGTTCCTGCGCCTTGGCATCGTCCATGTCGACCAGGATCACAATGCCGTCGCCGAGGCGCAATGCCGTCTCAAAGGATTCGGCGAGCCGCTGCTTGATGTCCTCGCGCGGACGGAAGCGGTCGATCACCGCTTCGATGGTGTGTTTCTGGCGCAGCGTGAGCGGCGGCACGGCGTCGAGGTCGTACACCTCGCCATCCACGCGGGCGCGGACGAAGCCCTGGGCGCGCAGCTGGTCGAAGACCTGCACATGCTCGCCCTTGCGCTCGCGGATCACCGGAGCCAGGAGCATCCAGCGCTTGTCGGCATCCAGGGCCAGCGCGGTGTCCACCATCTGGCTGACCGTCTGGGCCTCGAGCGCGATGCCGTGGTTCGGACAGCGGGGCGTGCCGACGCGCGCATAGAGCAGGCGCAGGTAGTCGTACACCTCGGTGATCGTACCGACGGTGGAGCGGGGGTTATGCGACGTCGACTTCTGTTCGATCGAGATGGCCGGCGAGAGGCCTTCGATCGTGTCCACGTCCGGCTTTTCCATCATCGAGAGGAATTGCCGGGCGTAGGCCGACAAGGACTCGACGTAGCGACGCTGGCCTTCGGCATAGATGGTGTCGAAAGCCAACGAGGATTTACCGGACCCGGACAGTCCCGTGATCACGATCAGGCGATCGCGGGGCAGGTCGAGGTCGATATTCTTGAGATTGTGCGTGCGGGCGCCGCGGATGCGAATGCTGTCCATGTGCCGACGTAAGTGGGGGAAGCCGCTGACTATACCAAGGGTTTTGAGCCTTCATTTGGCGTCGACTTTTGACGGTTCATCACATTTGTTATGAGGGTTACGACAAGGGCTCCGGCGGCGCTACCATGGCCCGGCTCCCCAGGGGGGATCACAGCCAATCATCCGAAGAGGAAGACACGCATGCGTAAGTGGACAGGGATCGCCGCCGGCCTCGTGCTGGCGGGTTGTGCGGGGCAGGCCCTGGCGGCCGTGCCGTCCGAGCAGCAGGTGCGCCAGCTGATGGATGCCGTGGGCATGGGCCGCATGCTCAGCCAGATGAACAGCCAGATGGCGGGCGTGATGCAGAACGCGCTGCCTTGCGTGCCGGCCAGCTACTGGCAGGGCTTCGTGGACGCGAACGCCACCAACCAGCTGATCGGCCGCATGGTCCCGGTCTACCAGAAGCATTTCACCGCCGAGGACATCGACGGCCTGCTCAAGTTCTACCGCTCGCCCCTGGGCCAGAAGGTGATCACGCAGATGCCCGCCACGATGGCCGAGGGCATGCAGATCGGCAAGCAATGGGGCCAGGAGCGCGGCAAGCAGATGATCTCCCAGCTGCAGAGCCAGGGCACGCTGAACCAGCAGGGCCAGTGCCCGGCGACGGCCCCGGCCACCGCCAAGCCCGCCCCGGCTCCGACGCCGAAGAAATAGGCCCACCTGTAGGAGCGCGCCCCGCGCGCGACATCTTTTCGCCCAGGTTCCCAACCTGGCGCGCCAGCCTGGAGCCACGGCCTCAAAACATGTCGCGCGCAAGGCGCGCTCCTACAAGTCATTGTCAAAGAACGAAATTATGCCGTCGGCCGGAACGTCCCCAACCGCCCCGCTTCTCACTTAACCGCCTGATTGACCTTGCCTTTTGCGCCCCGCTATAATTCGCGATTCGCAACACCCGCAACACCCGCAACACCCAAAAAGAACTACATAATCAGCAACAGGAAATTCCCATGAGCTACGCAGTCATCAAGACCGGTGGCAAGCAGTATCGCGTGATGGCAGGCGAAGTCCTGCGCGTCGAGCTGCTCAACGCCGAAGTCGATTCCACCGTCCAGTTCGACCAGGTCCTCCTCGTCGGCGAAGGTGAGTCGATCACCGTTGGCGCCCCGCTGGTCGCCGGTGCCACCGTCAGCGCGAAGGTCCGCGCCCACGGCCGCGCCGATAAGATTCGCATCGTCAAGTTCCGTCGTCGCAAGCACTACAAGCGCACGCAGGGACACCGTCAGCATTACACCGAAATCGAGATCACGGGCATCAACGCCTGAGTCGCCGGAGGATATAAGTCATGGCACATAAAAAAGGCGTAGGTTCCAGCCGCAACGGCCGCGATTCGAACCCGAAGTACCTCGGCGTGAAGATCTACGGTGGCCAGGCTGTCGAAGCCGGTAACATCATCGTTCGCCAGCGTGGCACCAAGTTCCACGCCGGCGTGGGCGTCGGCCTCGGCCGCGACCACACCCTGTTCGCGCTGGTCGACGGCACCGTGTCGTTCAAGACCCGCGGCGACAAGGGGCGCAAGTTCGTCGACGTCGTCCAGGCGTAAGCCTCACTCGACGCGATAGCGAAGGCCCCGCCATAGGCGGGGCTTTTCGTTTGTAAGGCCGTCTCTTCCATCCAGGTTCTATCCCATGAAATTCGTCGACGAAGCGCAAATCAGAGTCTCGGCCGGTGACGGCGGCAATGGCTGCGTGAGCTTCCGCCGCGAGAAGTTCATCCCGTTCGGCGGCCCCGACGGCGGTGACGGTGGCAGCGGCGGTTCCGTGTGGCTGGTGGCGGACGAAGGCCTCAATACGCTGGTCGACTTCCGCCACATGCGCTCGTTCAAGGCGCCGCGCGGGCAAGGCGGCATGGGCAGCCAGATGTACGGCAAGGGCGGTGAGGACATCGAGGTCCGCGTGCCCGTGGGCACGGTGGTCACCAATGTCGATACCGACGAGGTGATCGGCGACCTGACCGCGCACGGCCAGCGCCTGAAGGTGGCGCAGGGTGGGCGCGGGGGGCTCGGCAACATCCATTTCAAGAGCTCGGTGAACCGCGCGCCACGCAAGTCCACGCCGGGTACGCCGGGCGAAGTGCGCGACCTGAAGCTCGAACTGCGCCTGCTGGCCGACGTGGGCTTGCTCGGCTTCCCGAATGCCGGCAAGAGCACCTTCATCCGTGCCGTGTCGGCGGCGACGCCGCGTGTGGCGGATTACCCCTTCACCACGCTGCATCCAAACCTGGGCGTGGTCCGCATCGGTACCGACCAGAGCTTCGTGATCGCCGACATCCCCGGCATCATCGAGGGTGCTGCCGAGGGCGCGGGCCTGGGCATCCAGTTCCTTCGCCATGTCTCGCGCACCAGCCTGCTGCTGCACGTGGTCGACATCCGGCCCATCGACGGGTCCGACCCGGTGGAGCAGGTGCGTGCCATCGAGCACGAGCTGCAGCAGTTCGACACCGAGCTGGTCGACCGCCCGCGCTGGCTGGTGATCAACAAGTCCGACGTCATCGATGACGAGGACGAGCTGAAGCGGGTGGTGGACGATATCGTGGCCCGTCTGGAATGGACGGGCCCGTGGTTCCTCGTCTCTGCCGCGGGCCAGGTCGGTACCTGGGACGTCTGCCTCAAGGTGCAGCAGTTCTTCGACGCGGAGCGCGCGGCGCGGCGCGAGCATGCCGAAGCGGTGGACGACGTGCGCATGCGCGGCGAATAAGCCTCGGCTTGGACCGGCTGGCGGGACCTGTAGGAGCGCGCCCTGCGCGCGACAGCTTTTGGGGCCGGGAGCAACAGGGCCTGTAGCTCTTCGCGAAAAGATGTCGCGCGCAAGGCGCGCTCCTACAAGGCAACAAAAAAAGCCGGTGTGAGCCAGCCGGATTTTGGAAGGTAACAAAAAAGCCGGTGTGAGCCAGCCGGATTTTGGAAGGTAACAAAAAAGCCGGCGTAAGCCGGCTTTTTCGTGAACGGCGATGTCGCGCAGGCTTATGCCAGGTCGCGGATCTTCGCGTTCAGGCGGCTCTTGTGACGAGCGGCCTTGTTCTTGTGGATGAGGCCACGGGCAGCGTAACGGTCCATCACCGGCACGGCGACGGCGTAGGCGCTGACGGCGCCGGCCTTATCCTTGGCGTCGATCGCCTTGACGACCTTCTTCAGTGCGGAACGCACCATGGAACGCGCGCTGACGTTGCGCAGACGGCGCTGCTCCGACTGACGCGCACGCTTCTTCGCGGACTTGATGTTGGCCAAGGTAAAGCTCCAGAGTTCGGTTGGTTTTAAAAAAGACGCCCATTTTGGAGCCAAAGACGGGTCGCGTCAATAGCTTAGGCCCCGCGCGAGCGGGTCCGGGGCGGGGGAGGGCGGCATCGCCCGCAGATTTCCAGGGGATGGACTGTCCTCCGCCCGGGCCCGGCTGTCAAACTAGGGGTTTGCGGCGGCCCCCGGGGCCGTTCGGACCGTCCCAAGGCAGCCCTCCACCGGATGAAAACCCCCAGTCTCCTTCGCGGCGTGCTCAGCTTCAGCGGCATGACCATGGTTTCGCGCGTGCTCGGGCTGGTACGGGACATGGCGATCAACGCTTCCTTCGGCGCCAATGCCGCCACCGACGCGTTCTGGGTGGCGTTCCGCATCCCGAACTTCATGCGCCGGCTGTTCGCCGAGGGCTCGTTCTCCACCGCCTTCGTGCCCGTCTTCACCGAGGTCAAGGAAACCCGGCCGCACGCCGACCTGAAACGGCTGATGTCGCTCACGTCCGGCACCCTGGGCGGGGTCCTCACGGTGGTGGTGGCGCTGGGCGTGATCTTCGCGCCGCAGGTCACGGCGTTGTTCTCGCCGGGCGCCATCGAGACGCCGGACAAGTTCGGGCTCACCGTGGACCTGCTGCGGCTGACCTTCCCGTTCCTGCTGTTCGTGTCGCTCACCGCCCTGTGCGGGGGCGCGCTCAACAGCTTCCACCGTTTCGGCCTTCCGGCGCTCACGCCGGTGATCCTCAACCTGTGCATGATCGCCGGTGCGCTGTGGCTGGCGCCGCGTCTGCATACGCCGATCATGGCGATGGGCTGGGCGATCCTCCTCGCCGGCGTGCTGCAGCTCGCTTTCCAGCTGCCCACGCTGCGCAGTCTGGACCTGCTGGCCTTGCCGCGCTGGGGCTGGAGCTCGCCGGACGTGCGCCGGATCATGACCCTCATGGTGCCGACCCTGTTCGGCTCCTCGGTGGCCCAGATCAACCTGCTGCTGGACACGGTGATCGCCTCGTTGCTGATCGCGGGCTCGCAGAGCTGGCTGTCGCAGGCCGACCGTTTCCTCGAGCTGCCGCTGGGCGTGTTTGGCGTGGCCCTCGGCACGGTGATCCTGCCGTCGCTGTCGCGCCACCACGTGGCCACGGACAGGGAAGGCTTCTCCCGCGCCCTCGATTGGGGCCTGCGCACCACCCTGCTGATCGCCGTGCCGGCGATGTTCGCGCTGATGATCCTGTCGGTGCCGCTCGTGGCGACGATCTTCCAGCATGGCCGCTTCACCGCCTTTGACACGAAGATGGCCTCGCTTTCCATCTCGGCCCTCAGTTTCGGCCTGCCGGCCTTCGCGCTGGTGAAGGTGGTCCTGCCGGCCTTCTACTCGCGCAAGGACACGAAAACCCCGGTGCGCGCGGGCGTGGCGTCGCTGGTGGCGAACATGGTCTTCAATGTGGCCTTCCTGGCCCTGCTGTTCTTCCTCTGGGCCAGTCCCGCGCAGAAGGCCGGTTCGTGGATGGAAGCGCTCGCGACGATCCCGGGCCTGCACATGGCCCTCGGCATGGCGAGTGCGGTGGCCAGCTACCTCAACCTCTACCTGCTCTGGCGATGGCTCGGCAAAGCCGGTGTCTATACGCGGCAGCCGGGCTGGGCACGCCACCTCGTCCGCCTTGCGGTGTCGTGCGGCGTGATGGTGGCGGTTCTGCTGGCCGGTCTGTACGTGTGGCCGGACTGGAGCGGCGTCGAGAAGTGGGAGAGGGTATGGCGGCTGGCCGTGCTCGTCGGCGCGGGCGGCGGCGCCTATCTCGCTACCCTGTTCGCTCTGGGTTTTCGCCTGCGCGAGTTGCGCGCCCATTAGGCGTACCCGCTCCCCACAACAGTTGGCAGGGCCCGCTATACTGGCCCGATGTCTTTCATTCCGCATCGATTCCAGGGCGCCCCGACATGACGCTGCGACTCCATCGCGACGTCGACGGACCCTGCCTCGCGCCCGGCGGCAGCATCGTGGCGATCGGCGCTTTCGACGGGCTGCACCTGGGTCACCAGGCGATCCTCATCGAGGTGCGCCGGCGTGCCGATGCCGCGGGCCTGCTGCCGGCCGTGATCACCTTCGATCCGTTGCCGCGTGCCTACTTCTCGCAGGAGCCGGTGCCGCGTCTTTCCGGCGTGCGCGAGAAGGCCGAAGGCATGACCGCCGCCGGCATCCGCGAATTGCTGTCGTTGCGCTTCGACCGCGCGCTTTCGGAGATGTCCGCCGAGGATTTCGTCCGCAAGGTCATCGTCGGGCGCATGGCCGCCCGTGAGGTCTGGGTGGGCGAGGATTTCCGCTTCGGCCACCGCCGCGGTGGCGACTTCGCCCTCCTGCAGTCCATGGGCGCCGAGCTCGGCTTTACCGCCCACGCGGTGCCGCCGGTCGTCGTCGACGGCGAGCGGGTGTCCTCCTCCCGCGTGCGCACGCTGCTGGCCGAAGGCGACTTTGCCGCCGCCACGCGCCTGCTCGGGCGTCCGTTCGTGATCGACGGCCATGTGGAACGCGGCAAGCAGCTCGGCCGCACTCTCGGTTATCCCACGGCCAACGTGCACCTCGGCGACCGCGTCAGTCCGGTACTCGGTATCTTCGCCGTGCGTATCGGCGTGGGCGACGGCCCGTGCAGCTGGCCCGGCGTGGCCAGTCTCGGCTTCCGCCCCACGGTGAACGAAGTGCGCGAGCCGCTGCTCGAAGCCCACCTGTTCGACTTCTCCGGCGATCTCTACGGCCAGCGCATTGGCGTGGAGTTCGTGCGGAAACTGCGCGACGAAGAAAAATTCGACGGTCTCGACGCCCTGACCGCACAGATGCGCCAGGACGAGATCGCCGCGCGGCAGGCCCTTGGGATGAACCCCATACTTGTCGATGACCCTTTCCACGGTTCCCAGCGATGACCCAGGATTACAAGAACACCATCAACCTGCCGCAGACGGAGTTCCCGATGCGCGGCGACCTGCCCAAGCGCGAGCCGGGCTGGCTGGCCAGCTGGGAACGCGTGGGCCGCTATGCGCAGATCCAGGAGCGCACCGCAGGGCGCGACAAGGTCTTCGTGCTGCACGACGGCCCGCCGTACGCGAACGGCGCGATCCACCTGGGCCACGCGGTCAACAAGGTGCTCAAGGACGTGGTGGTGAAGTCGAAGCTGATGGCCGGCTATCGCGCACCGTACGTGCCGGGCTGGGACTGTCACGGCCTGCCCATCGAGATCGCGATCGAGAAGAAGTTCGGCAAGGCCGGCGACAAGCTCAATGCCGCGGAATTCCGGCAGAAGTGCCGCGAGTACGCGATGGCGCAGATCGACCTGCAGCGCGTGGACTTCAAGCGGCTCGGCGTCCTCGGCGACTGGGAAAAGCCCTATCGCACGCTCGATTTCACCTATGAGGCGGACATGATCCGCGCGCTGGCGCGCATCGTCGCCAACGGGCACGTGGTGCGTGGCGCCAAGCCGGTGTACTGGTGCTTCGACTGCGGCTCGGCGCTCGCCGAAGCCGAGATCGAGTACGCCGACAAGACCTCGCCCGCGGTCGACGTGGCTTACGACGCCGTCGATCCGGTGTCGTTCGGCGCGCTGTTCGGCATCGCCACCGGCGACGCGAACATCGCCGTGCCGATCTGGACGACCACGCCATGGACGCTGCCGTCCAGCCAGGCCGTGTCCCTCGGCGGGGAGATCGAATACGCGCTCGTGGAAGGCCCCTCGCGCAACGGCAAGCCGCTGCTGCTGGTGATCGCCTCCGCGCTCGTCGAGAAGGCGCTGGCGCGCTACGGCGTGGAGACGGTGAACGTGCTCGGCCGCGTGCAGGGCGCCGTGCTCGAGAACCAGCCGCTGCGTCATCCGTTCTACGACAAGCAGCTGCCGATCATCCTCGGCGACCACGTGTCCGACGAGGACGGTACCGGCGCGGTGCACACCTCGCCCGACCACGGCGCGGAAGACTTCGCCGTGGGCCAGAACTACGGCATCGGCACGCTCAACTACGTGGACGGCCGCGGTGTCTATCGCGCCGACCTCCCCCTGGCGGGCGACGTGTCCTTCGCCGGTATGCACATCTGGAAAGCCAACGACCAGATCGTGGACCTGCTGCGCGACCGCGGCGTGCTGCTCGCGTCGGCGAAACTCACGCACAGCTACCCGCATTGCTGGCGGCACAAGACTCCGGTGATCTTCCGCGCCACGCCGCAGTGGTTCATCGGCATGGAGCAGGCCGACCTGCGCCGCACGGCGCTCACCTCGATCAAGGCCGTGCGCTGGGTTCCGGGCTGGGGCGAGGAGCGCATCGCCGGCATGGTCGAGGGCCGGCCCGACTGGTGCATCTCGCGCCAGCGCACGTGGGGCGTGCCGATCACGCTGTTCATCGACAAGGATACGCACGACCCGCATCCCGACAGCGTCTCCCTGATGGAGAAGGTGGCGCAGAAAGTCGCGCTCGAAGGCATCGACAGCTGGTTCACGCTCGATCCGCGCGAACTGCTTGGCGACGACGCGGACAGGTACGAAAAGGTGACCGACGTCCTCGACGTCTGGTTCGACTCCGGCGTGAGCCACTTCGCCGTCATAGGTGCGCGCCCTGAGCTACAGGCCGGCGACGCCAGCGAGTACAAGGTGATGTACCTGGAGGGTTCCGACCAGCATCGCGGCTGGTTCCAGTCCTCGCTGCTGACTTCGGCGGCCATCCATGGCCGTGCCCCCTACGACCATGTGCTCACCCACGGGTTCACCGTGGACGCGCAGGGCCGGAAGATGTCGAAGTCGCTCGGCAACGGCATCGAGCCGCAGGACATCATGAAGAACCTGGGCGCGGACATCCTGCGCCTGTGGATCTGCTCCACCGACTACCGCAACGAGATGTCGCTTTCGGACGAGATCCTGAAGCGTGTGGCCGATACCTACCGGCGCATCCGCAATACCACGCGATTCCTGCTCGGCAACCTGGACGGCTTCGACCCGGACAAGCACCTGCTCGCCACCGATGCCTGCCTCGCGCTGGATCGCTGGGCCGTGCAGCAGGCGGCCGATGCGCAGGCTGCCATCGTCGCGGCGTACGAGCGTTACGACTTCCCCGAGATCGTCCAGCGCGTGCAGAACTTCTGCACCAACGAACTCGGCGCGCTGTACCTCGACATCACCAAGGACCGGCTCTACACGATGCCGACGGACAGCCTCGGCCGGCGCAGCGCGCAGAGCGCGATGTACCGGATCCTCGAGGCGATGCTCCGCTGGCTGGCGCCGATCGTCAGCTTCACCGCCGAGGAAGCCTGGGCGCACATGCCGGGCAGGCGCGACGAGTCGGTGTTGTTCGAGACCTTCTACGATGGTCTGGACGTGCGCCAGGACGGCGACGCGCGCGGCTGGTGGGCCACGCTGCTCGCGCTTCGCGAGACCGCGTCGCGCGTGCTCGAGGGCATGCGCAAGGCCGGACAGATCGGCGCGTCGCTCGACGCCACGGTCACGATCCATGCCGATCTGGCCACGCAGTCGGCCTTGGCCGAGTCGGCCCCTGAACTACGGTTTTTCTTCATCACGTCGGACGTGACGCTTGCTCCGCTGGACGGCCGCCCGGCCGCGGCCGAGCGCGTGGAGCTCGACGGGGCGGAGGTTTACGTGTCGGCTGCGGTCAGCGATGCGGCCAAGTGCATCCGTTGCTGGCAGCATAGGGCGGATGTCGGCGCCGACCCGGCACATCCCGAGATCTGCGGCCGTTGCGTGACCAACGTGACGGGGCAGGGCGAGGACCGCCGCTGGTTCTGACTGGCGCTATCCGCAATACCCCGCGTCGCCCGGCGGCGCGGGTTTCCGCAGCAAATGGCTTCCTGAATGACCGTACGCCCCAAACCCAACGCGCTGTCCTGGCTGTGGCTCGCCGCCGCCATGATCGCGCTCGACCAGTTGACCAAGTGGTGGGCGCTCACGGCCTTGCAGCCGGCAGAGACGCCGCATCCGGTGATCCCCGGCATCCTCAACTGGACCCTCACCTTCAACACGGGCGCCGCATTCAGCTTCCTGGCGGACAGCGCCGGCTGGCAGCGCTGGTTCTTCGTCCTGCTGGCCGTGGGGGTCAGCGCGACCCTGGGTGTCTGGCTGTCCCGCACGCCGCGCGGCGACTGGCGCACGGCCGCGCCCCTGGCCCTGATCCTCGGCGGTGCCCTGGGCAACGTGATCGACCGCCTGCACGCCGCCAAGGTCACCGATTTCATTCAGGTATTCCTCGGCAGCTACCCCTTTCCCGTGTTCAACGTCGCCGATTCGGCCATCAGCGTCGGCGCGGTGGCCTTGGTCGTGTTCAGCATGTTCGGCGGGAACCCGAAGCCGGTTTCGCCCTGAAACCCGGCAACTCCTGGAAATCCGGATCTTGTGCGGGAAGCGGCCTTGGCCGCGAACGGGGCTTGCGGCATGGCTCCGTTTGCGCGCCAGCGCGCTTCCCACAGGCGCTCATGCGATAATGGGGCGGTTCCGGCGTCAGACAACGCCCCCATGCTGAGGCCCCAGTGGCCCTCCGAGGTCCCCTTGGACATCCTCCTCGCCAATCCCCGCGGTTTCTGCGCCGGCGTCGATCGCGCCATCGCCATCGTCGAGCGCGCCCTCGAGTCCTATGGCGCGCCCATCTACGTGCGCCATGAGGTCGTCCACAACCGCTATGTCGTGGAGCGCCTGCGCGCCGACGGCGCGGTGTTCGTCGAGGAGCTGGATGAAGTGCCGGATGGCTCCACGGTGATCTTCAGCGCCCACGGCGTGCCGAAGTCCGTGCGCGAGGAAGCCGACCGCCGCCGCCTCAACGTGTTCGATGCCACCTGCCCGCTGGTGACCAAGGTGCACATGGAAGTCGCGCGGCTCGGCCGCGCCGGTCACGACGTGGTGCTGATCGGCCATGCCGGCCATCCTGAGGTGGAAGGCACCATGGGCCAGTGGAACCCGACCAACAGCGGCAGCATCTACCTCGTCGAATCGGTGGAAGATGTCGAGGCGTTGCAGCCCCGCCAGCCGGACAAGCTCGCCTTCGTCACCCAGACCACGCTGTCGGTGGACGACACCATCGCCATCATCGGCGCGCTGCGCGCGAAGTTCGCGACCATCGAAGGGCCGCGCAAGGACGACATCTGCTACGCCACGCAGAACCGCCAGGACGCCGTGCGCCGCCTGGCCGACGCCGTGGAGCTGGTGCTCGTCGTCGGCTCGGTCAACAGCTCGAACTCGAACCGCCTTAAGGAACTGGCCGAGAAGCAGGGCGTCACCTCCTACCTCATCGACGGCGCGGAGCACATCGAGCGCAGCTGGCTGGAGGGCAAGTCGCGCATCGGCGTCACGGCCGGCGCATCGGCGCCCGAGAAGCTGGTGCAGGAAGTCATCGCCCGCCTGCAGTCCTGGGGCTCAGGCACCGTCCGCGAACTGGACGGCGAGGCCGAGAACATCACCTTCGCGCTTCCGAAGGAACTGCGGATGGCCGGCTGAGGCCGGCCCGCATCGCCCAGGCGGCGTCCGCGGGACGCCGCCCCTGCATCGACAGGCAATGCGCACGCGGTGCGCGCGCTTCCCGGTCAGCCCAATTTAGCGATCGCTTCCGCCACGCCGCGGCCGTAGTCCGGATGACAGGCCGTGCAGTTGGCGATGTGCCGCTGCACCACCTGCGCGGATGCACCCTTGATCGCCCTAGCGGTATTGCCGAACAGCGCCTCGCGCTGGGCAGGCGTCATCATCTCGAAGAGCTTGCGTGGCTGGGAGAAGTAGTCCGTGTCCTCGCGGTGGTTCCAGCGCTTCGCCACGGCCTCGCCCAGGTCCAGCGGCGGCTCGGAATAATCCGGCTGCGCCTGGAGGGCGCCATAGCTGTTCGGCTCGTAGCTGGTGGACCCGCCGCCGTTGCCGTCGACGCGCATCGCGCCATCGCGATGGTAGCTATGGACCGGGCAGCGCGGGGCATTGACCGGGATTTGCGCGTAGTTCACACCCAGGCGGTAGCGCTGCGTATCGCCATAGGAGAACAGCCGCCCCTGCAGCATCTTGTCGGGCGAGAAGCCGATGCCCGGCACGATCACCGCGGGTGCGAACGCCGCCTGCTCGATGTCCTGGAAGTAGTTTTCCGGATTGCGGTTGAGCTCCATCACGCCCACTTCGATCAGCGGGTAGTCTGCATGCGGCCACACCTTCGTGAGGTCGAACGGGTTGTAGGGCGTGTTCGCGGCTTCCGCCTCCGGCATCACCTGGACATACATCGTCCACCGCGGGAACTCGTTGCGTTCGATGGCCTCGTAGAGGTCGCGGTGATGGCTCTCGCGATCGTGCGCCACCACGGCGGCCGCCTCGTCGTCGCTGAGGTTCTGGATGCCCTGCTGGGTCTTCAGGGTGAACTTGACCCAGAACCGCTCATTGTGGGAATTGATGAAGCTGTAGGTATGGCTGCCGAAACCATGCATATGCCGGTAGGACTTCGGCACGCCGCGCTCGCTCATCACGATGGTGACCTGGTGCAGCGCCTCGGGGAGCAGGGTCCAGTAGTCCCAGTTGTTGTTGGCGCTGCGCAGGCCGGTACGAGGATCGCGCTTGATCGCGTGGTTGAGGTCCGGGAACTTGAGCGGATCGCGGATGAAGAACACCGGGGTGTTGTTGCCGACGAGGTCCCAGTTGCCTTCCTCGGTGTAGAACTTCAGCGCGAAGCCGCGGATGTCGCGCTCCGCATCCGCCGCGCCGCGCTCTCCTGCCACCGTGGAAAAGCGGGCCACCATCTCCGTGCGCTTGCCGACCTCGGAGAAGATCTTCGCGCGTGTGTAGCGGGTGATGTCGTTGGTGACGGTGAACGTGCCGAACGCACCCGCGCCCTTGGCATGCATGCGCCGCTCGGGGATCACCTCGCGGTCGAAGTGGGCGAGCTTTTCCAGGAACCACACGTCCTGGAGGAGGGCGGGCCCGCGCGGCCCCGCGGTCATGGTGTTGTTGTCGTCGACGACGGGTGCGCCGAAGGCGGTGGTCAGCTTGCTCATGCTCGTACCTTGCAGGGGGGGGGCGCGGATGCGCGGGTGACGGAACGGTAAGCGCGGGCCGGCTATTTAGGAAATTCATTCTTACGAACGAGTCGATAGGGGTCGGCTATGGATGATCGGTCCGTCTCTACGCGGGCGATGATCCCGTCGGGAACGACGGAAGGCTTGGAAGATCCTCCGTCCGCGTGAAGCGCCGGACGGCGGCACCTCGAGCTGCGGTCGCCGAATCGGAGCGCTCCCTTCTTGCGCACCGTCGCGCGGTCCCCTAGAATTCCGCTTCTCGCCGGAATAGCTCAGTTGGTAGAGCGCGTCATTCGTAATGATGAGGTCGTAGGTTCGATTCCTATTTCCGGCACCACGAACATGTCCAAGGGCGTCCACACGAGTCCATCGGCGGCAACTAAACCAGCGGAAACGCTGGTTTTTTTGTGCCAAGACGTCCAAGGCCGTCCACCTGCATCCATCTCAGCGTGTGAGTACCGATGTGAGTACAGTCCGCGAAACCGACCTCGCCAGGACTCTGTACTCACAATGCCCGCGCTGACTGACACCAAACTCCGATCGCAGAAACCCCGGCCGGCGGTCTATCGCGTGGCGGATATGGAAACCCAAGGGGTACAAGGACCGGTCGTAGTCGGTGCCGAGATACGCTCGCTGATATTCGTGCGAGTAGGCCAAGCGGTGTGAGGGGGAAGCCTACAGACGTTACCCCAAGCGAAATCCAAAATGTTCGCCGGAGCTATGAGACCCTCGCCACGGGGAGAACGATGGAATGCACGGGCTCATCTGAAGGGAATCCTCGATGTACCTTATGTATGTGGACGAAAGCGGCGACCCTGGATTAGTGGACTCGCCTACGCCAATTTTTGTCCTGACTGGACTGGCGATTCATGAGCTTCGATGGCGTGACGCCATGTCGGAGATCGCGGAGTTCAGGCGAAAGATGCGAGATAAGTTCGGGCTAAAGATCCGCGAGGAAATCCACTCTTCGCCCTTCATCAACAAGCCGGGCGAGTTAGTTCGTATTGCCCGGAACGATCGCCTGGCGATACTTCGCCATTTCGTCGATACCATCGCCAAGTTGCCGGACATTTCTCTCACCAGTGTGATCGTTGATAAGGCCGGAAAGCCAGAAGGCTACGACGCCCACGAGAAGGCTTGGCAGGCGCTTCTACAGAGATTCGACAACACCCTATCGCACCGAAATTTTCCCGGCCCAGCGGCGCGGGATGAGCGCGGGATGATCGTCGTAGACGGCGACCAGTCGGGGCGACTTGTCAAACTGGTCCGTAAAATGCGGCACTTTAATTATGTGCCGAGCAACTACGGACCAGCGAGGAATCTTCCCACCCGCTCAGTTATCGAAGATCCTGTATTCAGGGACAGCAGGCACTCTATGCTGATCCAGGCGGCTGACGTGGCCGCCTATTTCCTCTATCAGCAGGAATCGCCAAACGCCTATATGCGCAAGTCAGGCGGAAAGGCTTACTTCGGACGCCTCGAACCCATTCTCAACAAGCTCGCTGCGCGAAACGATGCGCAAGGCGTCGTTCGACTATAAAAAAGGGACGCCACAAGGGCGTCCCGGGTGGGTCCTACTACGCAGACTGGCTGCGCCTCAGACCCAAGGGTGATAGTACTCTTTACGCGCGTAACGTCAAGTTCGGCGCCCCGATGTCTACGCCTACTTTCAAAGACTTATATGCGAATCGGACGATTCAATGCGGCTTCGGCGCCATTGGACGGCCATGGCGCTACGCGAGTCAGGCGCGTCCGGACCACTCCCACGCACCTCCGTCGGCCCGTGGGCTGCTCGCCGCTGTGCGCCCAACGGGCGTCCGATCAGGGACGGGTTACTTCGGGGTTTTGAGGCACGGATAGGCTTCGAGGAGCGCGTTTGCAACGACGTAGGTGGCGGCGATGGATCTGTCGCCGGGCTTGGCGTCGATGTGCTTGAGGATCGTTCGGGATAGTGCGACGTTCGACAAGTTTGCGGGCATGCAGCTCGTGTCCTTCTTGTCGATGACCCGCTGGATCATGATCCCGTCCCATACGCCCAGGACATAACCCAGGCTCTGCGCCATCGCGAAATCCTTGGCCTCATCCGGGGCCGGCGGATGTCCCTCGACGGAATCGACGAAGCGCTTGAGCGATATGTAGAGGTCATCGCCGGTGTCGTTGGACGCCCGCACGGGCGCCGACGCTAATGAGACTACGGCAGTCAAGATCAATGCCCGGCAAACTATCTTCATGGTCGCTTTCCTGGCAGGTCGATCCCGCTTTAGCGGCCTCCGTGAAACTTCCTTGAGGATAAGCGCCGTGCGCCCACCTCCAAGCCCACCCAGGGAGACATTCATCAGCGTTTGCGCTTAGAACGGCATTGTCTGCCCGTTTCACGCTGCTATAATCGCCGTCCTGGGCGCTCAATGGCTGTGGGATCGGCTTCGTTTCCCACCCCAGGCACCACCGATTGCCTCCCGAACTGCCGCTGCGCGGTCCCGGAGAAAGCAAAGAAACCCGCTCTCGCGGGTTTTTTTGTGCCTTCGGAACCGGTTCAGAGAATTCCAAGCGCCACCGCGAGCTCGTTCATCGCCGGTGCCTCGGGCCACGTGGGTACGCCGGGAGGGAGCGCGATCCAGGCCTGCTTGCGGCGCGTCCACATGTGGGCGACGCAGTCCAGTTCGTTGCTGCGATCCAGCGTGCCCGCCCGCAGCACGGCGAAGCCGTGGCCCGTGTTCGTGTTGTAGACCCTGGTGTGGCAGGTGGGGCAGATGCGCTGGCGCGACACGCGGCCCTGCGAACCCTCGAGTTCGAAGATCGTCACCTCGCCGGTCACCGTCAGCACATTTTCGGGCAGCACGCAGCTCTGGCTGAAGGCGACGCCGGTCCAGGTCTGGCAATCCAGGCAGTGGCAGGCATAGCTGGGCGGCAATGTATCCATGGCGAGCTCATATCTCACCTGACCGCAGCGGCAGCCGCCGGTAATCGTGTCCAATGGGAACTCCTGGGGTTGCAGGGACGGTCCGAGTCCGCCGAGGATACCGCAATGGAAATTCCTGAATTCACGCCTATCGCCACACCCCGCCTGCGTCTGGACAAGCTCGTGCCGGCCGACGCACCGATCCTGTATGCCTACCGTGGCGACGACGCCGTCGCGCGATTCCAGGGCTGGAAACCCGCCGAGCCGGCGGAGGCCGAAGCCTTCATTGCGAAGCAAGAGCGGCAGGCGTTCGCGGTGCCGGACAGCTGGTTCCAGCTCGCCATCCGCGAAGAGCCATCGGGCGAACTGGTCGGCGACCTCGGCATCCACTTCCCGCGCAGCCCTATCGATGCCGTGGAATTCGGCGTCACGTTGAAGCCGAAGCGGCAGGGCAGGGGATATGCCCGCGAAGCCTTGAGCGCCGTCCTGGATCTTGCCTTCGGTAGCTGGGGTTATCGCCGTGCGACAGGCTCCGTGGACCCGCGCAACGTAGCCAGCATGGCCCTGCTGCGTTCACTGGGATTCCGTCAGGAAGCGCACCACGTGGAAAGCTGCCTCGTGCGGGGCGAATGGACGGACGACGTGATCTTCGCCCTGCTGGCGCGCGAGTGGCCGCAGCGGTGAGACGCCGCTAGGCCATCGACAGCCGCGCCATGGCCGCGGCCGTGGGCGGTGGCAGATGTCGCAATGGCGCATCGGGGATGAAGCGCCAGTCGCCGAGACGGCGCGGCAGGCGCGCCGAGGGATGTCGGTCGCGGAGGTCGCGAACGGCCTCTTCGGGCAAGTCGTAGCGGCCGACCTCTACGTCGTTGCGCAGGGCGCGCCAGCGGTGGCCGTGGCGGACGATGCGGAATGGGGCTTCGGGTGACGAAAAGATATACTGCGCGAGCACGGAACGAACTCCCTGTTTAGCCCGCATATTGTTCCCGCGCTTTCGTGACCGCTGCGTTATGCGGAGGCGACGCCGTCGTGTCTTCCAAGCACGCGGCGTCGCGTCGGTCGATGACGGTTCAGTCTGGTGCTTTCGCTGGCACGAAGGGCGAAACCGGGTCACTGGCCGGGAAGGTTTCTTCCAGCGCCTGGTCCTGGTTCTCGTCGGCGTGGTGCTTGCGGTTCTTCTTTTCGGCCTCGGTTTCCTCATGTTTCGGTTGGCCGTGGTCGGGGTGGTTCACGTCCTGGCGGTCGTGGGTCATGGTGAATTCTCCTTTGAATGGGTGCGGGACCATGGAGCAACGAAGACTGTGAAATCCGGGTCGCGGGCGGGTGGATGCCGTCCGTCGGCATTTTCTGACCGCTAGTCGGCTTTGGCTTGCCCAGGCCCGCTCCCGGGTCGATCCTCCAGCGTGTCGGATAGGGTCCGGCGACGGGGGTACAGGGTGGTTCATCGGATATCGCGCGGGCGCGCCGGCGGCGTCTCGCTCATCGAAGTTATGGTCGCGGTCCTGGTGTTCAGCATCGGGTTGCTGGGCATTGCAATGCTGCAGATGCGCGGAGCGCAGTTCACCAAGGAGTCCGGTTCCAGGACCAGCGCGATCATCCTCGCGCGCAGCCTCGCTGAATCGATGCGGGCGAATCCTAAGGGAGCGATCCCTGAGTCCGGAGACAGTGCCTATCTCTACGACGGTAAGACCACGTACACCGACGCCGACTGCGCATCCACGACCCTGGACACGCCGATAGCGGTCGCCAAGCGAGATCTGGCCTGCTGGCAGCGGGCACTGGCGAAAAGCCTGCCGGCACCCGCTGCGGGCCATAGCGTGGCGACCGTCACGCGGGACGCGAATCTCGGGACGCTTGTCATCAAGGTGTCTTGGGCGGGCGTCGCCGATGACGAAAGCAGCGACGCCACCCAGACCTATAGCTTCAGTTACCTGCAATGAGGAGCGATCGAATGCCGCTTTCCGGTCGGTCCAACCGTGGATTCTCGCTGGTTGAACTCATGGTTTCCCTGGTTATTGGCCTGATCGTCGTCGCCGGGCTCATCAGCGTGCTCATGGCGAATCGGCAGGCGTTCACGCTCCAGCAGAGCAATAATTTCAATCAGGAAAACGTGCGGTTCGCCGCCTCGCGGCTGGCGTGGTCCCTGCGCATGGCGGATTTCTGGGGCGGCGTGAAGCCGGACATCATCAGCCCCACTACCAACCTCGCAGGCATTGGTGGCGACGGTTGCGACGCGGCGTGGGTCCTGAATGTGGGGCCCGGAAAGCAGAACGGGATTTTCGGATACGACGGTGGCGACACTTTCCCTATTCCCAACTGCGTCGACGACGCCAATTATGTCAAGGGCTCTGATGTCGTGGTGGTCAGGTACGCCGATACCACGGGCTATGATCCCGACAAGGGCGCAGATACACCGGCGTTCGATTCCACCGATCCCAACGTGGTGCCCAACCAGACGAGCATCTTCGTGGTCTCTGGCGTGGGACAACAGGCCGCGCTCTTCCGTCGCGGCGACGCGGTTCCCAAGTCCACGTTGACGACGGCCACGGGCCGGTATGTCTATCCGTTCCAGTTAGAGATGTATTACCTCCGGCCCTGCGCCGATCCGGGTGCCAACGGCATCTGCGATTCGAGCGATGATGGCGGCACACCGTCGCCTTCCCTGGTGCGCATGCGGCTGGATGCCACGGGCAAGCCGCTTTCCGAGGTCGTTGTAGACGGCATCGAGGAACTGTCGTTCGAATATTCCTGGCTGGCCGGCCCGGACCAGGAGCATCTCCACCCAGTGCCTTTCGCAAAGGCTTCCGACACCCAATGGCCAACGGTGACGCAAGTCCGCGCCAGCTTCGTCGCCAGGTCGACTACGCGAGACACCCGCGTTCCTCATGGCGACACGTTCGTCGTTTCGCCGCATTGCGCGTATACCATCGCGAACGATGGAGCGGTCACGTATCCGGAAACCACGGATACCAATCTCTGCAAGGACCAGCCGGAAGGCACGTATGGCGACAACCCTCAGCAGTACACGCGCACCTTGAGCTCCCAGGTCGTGCTGCTACGTAACCGGGTAAGGGGATGAACATGCGTATCCATTCCGCACCGAGTGCGCAGCGCGGTATTGCGCTCTTCGTAGGGCTCATCTTCCTTTTGGTGCTCTCCATAGTGGCCGTCATGGCCATGAAGGGCACGTTGGTGGAAATGCGCATGGTCACGAATTCCGCTCGCCACGAAGCGGCGTTCGAGGCATCGGAGGCCTTGCGGGCTGTACCGATCGCGCTGTTCGACGAGCATGTGTTCGCGCGCGGCTGGCCGTCGTCGTTCAACGGCGACGTGCCGGACTCAGAATTCACCTACTCGTCCGATATTCCCGCGGGGATGCTCGCCAAGGTGAAGGCCGCCCTGCAGAACGACTGTTCGGGCAAGGCGTCGCTCTTCTTCGGCACGCTCCAGCCAGCCTGCGGCAATTTGCCGAAGGAAACGCTGTACGACGCCACTACCTGGCACCCCGACATGGTAATCGGCATTTGCGACACATCGAGCGAATCCTGTAGCGCTGACGTGGGCGCGAAAGTGGCGGTGGTCCCCGATGGCACCGTGATGAAGGAAGGCGCAGGTGGGGCGCAGGCCGCGGGTTACCGCGGATTGGGCATCGGCGCTGCTGCGGGTGGTGCCGAAATGTATTTCGAAGTGAAGAGCGTCGCTACCGCGCCAGGCAATGGCGAGGCGACGACGCATACGCAATACCAGCAGACAATCCGCAACTGATCGCGTCCAGGACAGCCCGATGATCACCTTCCGCTTAAACCGCCACGGACTCCTGCTAGGCGCACTCGTCGCATTCCTGGGCGCAAGCTTCGGCGCGGCCCCTATGGCGAGCGCCACGGCCATCTCGAGCTCGCTGCAACAAGCAGGCGCTTATGCCGTCGATCCGCCGCTTGGCGTCGCCGGCGCGGCGCCGCTGGTCATGCTGAACCTGTCCCGCGATCACCAGTTGTTCTACAAGGCGTACAACGACTTCTCCGATCTGAACGGCGACGGTGCACTCGACACCACTTACAACAATAACCTGACGTATGCCGGTTACTTCGACTCCACGAAATGCTATGCATACACAAACAACATATTCGTGCCGAAAAGCATTACGGCTAATCACTACTGCACGAGCCAGTGGTCGGGTAACTTCCTCAACTGGGTCACCATGACGCGCATGGACGAGGTGCGCAAGATTCTCTATGGCGGCCTTCGTTCCACCGATACCAGCAGTACCACGGTGCTCGAGCGCGCGCATCTGCCGATGGACGCGCACTCGTTCTCCAAGTTCTACAACGGCACGGATATAGCCAAGCTTACGCCCTACAATCCCTCGACCACCCGGCCGACCCAGACGTTGAACTCCAGTTCGAACTTCGTCTACAGCAGCACGGGTACGCTCTCCGAAAACAATAAGACATATACCGTTCTCCGTCTGAAGGGCATAGACGGGACGCTGAAGCTGCAGGTTGGTGACCAGATAAGGATCTCGACCTCGACGTCGTCGGGTACCCTGGTCCTCGACGCGCCCGTCCGCTTCATCAATGACGGAGCAGACAAGAACTACGCGAAGGTGGCGGCCAATCGCGTGGAGCTCCGCGTGCAGGACGGCATGTTCAGCGGCTCTAGCCTGGGCACTTCGGCGTGCAATAGCGTCGCGACCTGCATGGCTACGCTCACCAGCACCTCGAAGTGGAACCTGACAAACCTTACCAGGACCGGCATCACTTTCTGCAACACCACTCCGAAGGGTAGCCAGAACAATCTGTCTCAGGGCGACGACGCGACGCCGAGGCTGCGCATGCAGACTGGCGACATGTCGCTCTGGGGTTCGAATGAAAGTCTGCAATGCCAGTGGGCGGAAGATAAAGCCAATTCGCAGAGCGGCTTCGACGACGGATTCCTGAGCAACGGCAACCGCGCGGCCTTCTCCGGCCTCGGCGCTTCCGCCGAGAATCCCCGGCAGGCCAACGGCGTGAGCGGTACTGACTGGGCCGAGCTGAACGTACGCGTCCAGGTCTGCGTCGCCGGCCTGATCGGCAACGAAAACTGCAAAAAGTATCCGGACGACCAGGCGACCAATCCGATCTACAAGCCCATCGGCCTCCTGCAGAAGTACGGGGAGTCAGGCAACATCAAGTTCGGCCTTGTCACGCCTAGCTTCGACAAGAATGCGTCAGGCGGTGTGGTGCGCGCGGCCCTGCCGGGCCCCGACCGGAATTCCGGAGACTTCATCGACAACGAAATCGACGCGTCGACCGGCGTCTTCAAGACGACGACAGATGCCAAGGGCATCATTTCGAACATCAATGCCTTGCGCATCTATGGCTACCAGTACGGTTCTGGCGACAATTACGGCAACGGTAACGGCTGTACTTATCAGCAGGTAGGCATTACCTCCGACTCGACGCAGGCGGGCAAGAACGGCCTCGTGGCGGAGGGCAACTGTTCGTCGTGGGGCAATCCCATGGCTGAGAGTTATATCGAAACGCTGCGTTACCTGTCCGGTGGCAAGTCGCCCAATCCGTCCTTCGTGCCGACCTCTACGGGAACGACGGAAGATGCGACGCTCGGCCTGACGGCGGTCACGAACTGGACCAGCCCGATCACGGAAGCCAACTTCTGCGCGGCGCTGAACGTCATCAATTTCAATGCGAGTTCGCTCTCCTACGATACCGACCAGGTCTCGGGGTTCGACGACCTCAACACGAAGAAGTCGGTGGGTGCCTGGACCAATCTGGTGGCGACGGGCGAGGGCATCACCGGCAAGAGCTGGTTCGTCGGTAACGCACCGGATGCCACGACGGGTGCCGATCTCTGCTCCGCCAAGGTCATCGGCGATCTCTCGGGAGTGCAGGGCATCTGCCCGGAAAGCCCGGCACTGAAGGGCGGTTACCTCATGGCGGGTGCGGCGTATGGCGCGCATATCAATCGTATTCGTGACCTCGGCAACGATCCGAAGACAGGCGATCCCATCGTTCCGGTGGAAGATCGCACCTCGCTGAAGGTCACGACCTTCGGTGTGCAGCTCGCCACCAATACGCCACAGATCCGCGTCCCGGTTCCGGGTGGCGGCGGCAAGTTCGTCACGATCATTCCGGCCTATCGTCTCACCCTGGGCACGGGCGTTGGCGGTGGCGCGCTGGTCGACTTCAAGGTACTCGACCAGCGGGTCACGACGATCAACGGAGTGGCGACCGCCACCGGCAGTTTCTACGCCGACTGGGAAGACAGCTTCGCCGGCGGCGACTACGACCAGGACATGTGGGGCATCATCAGCTACGCGATCACGAGCGATTCGGTAAGGATCACGACCAAGCCGGTGGCGGCGTCGACGAACAACGGCCAGGGCTTCGGTTACATCGTCTCGGGTACGACCAAGGATGGCCCTCACTTCCATTCCGGCATTTACAACTTCAACTACACCGACCCGACGTCTCCGACGATCGTCGATGCCAACGGCAATACCCTCAATAGCACCGACACCAGCAAGAAGGTCAACGCGAGCGGCGGCTGCCGGAACTGCACCGTCAGCGACCCGGCAACCACCGGTGTTTACGCGGTCGGCAGCAGTGCGGCAGGCACGCTGCAGGATCCGCTGCTCTATGCCGCCAAGTGGGGTGGATTCCGGCTGGATACGTCGAAGGCGGACGGCACGGACACGCCAGCCGATGACCTTGACCCGCTGGACACCAGCAAGTGGGATGCGGACAAGGACGGCGTTCCGGACAACTATTTCCTGGTAACTGACCCCGGCAAGCTCGAGACATCCCTCGATGCGCTGTTCCGTAAGATCCTCGCGAAGATCGCCTCCGGTACGGCGGCCGCCACGGTGGCAACGAGTTCCAATGGCACCGGCGTGACCTACCAGGCTTTGTACGAAGCCGAGCGGACCGACAACACCGGAAAGCGAGCCACATGGGCTGGTTCGTTGTCCGGTCTGTGGACCGATCAGTTTGGGCTGCTGCGCGAAGATGGCAACCACAACGGACAGCTCGACGATTACGTTACCGATCCGGTTATCCAGTACAGCTACCAGGCTGGCGGACAGAAGACCGTGGCGACCCGCTTCACCAGTACCGACCCCGATACCTTCGTTCCGGGTACTGGCACGACGATTGAACTGGCCGACATCCGCTCGCTCTGGAATGCCCGCAATCTCTTGTGGGATCCGGAATTGAAGACCGGCTTGAAGCGCGACTACAACACGGCTTTCAGCGATGCCTCGGGGCGCTACATCTTTACGTGGATCGACGCGAACCGGAACGGGACCGTCGACGCGGACGAGGTGCAGCCGTTCGCCTGGGACAGCACCGGCAGCACGTCGTTCAACTCGAACAACTATCGCTTCCTCAATACTGACAATGCCGCTGAAGCACAGAACATCGTCAGTTGGATCCGTGGCACGGAAGTCGCTGGTCTGCGCAATCGCACCGTCGACTACGGCACCGACGCCGGCCTGCTCGGGCGCGTGGCGCGCCTGGGCGACATCGTGAACTCGACGCCGCTGGTCGTCAGCGCACCCGCCGAAGCTTACGATCTGCTGTACAACGACACCTCGTATGCAGACTTCCGCAACAGCTACCGCAGCCGCCGTCAGATGGTGTACGTCGGTGCCAACGACGGGATGATCCATGCGTTCAATGGTGGCTTCTATAACACCAGCTGCCAGCGGTTCACCACGCAGCCGACCAACGCCATCTGTACGAAGGACAATCCGAACGCCACGGGCACAGTGACGGCGGCACGTACGGCGCATCCGCTTGGCGGTGAAGTCTGGGCCTACGTACCGGGAAATTTGTTGCCGCATCTGCGGTGGCTCGTCGACCCGAACTACAAGCATGTCTACTACGTAGACGGCAGTCCGCTCGCGTTCGACGTGAAGACCTTCCCCAAGGACACGGATCACGTCGAAGGGTGGGGTACAGTGCTCGTAGTGCCGTTCCGGCTCGGCGGAGGCACGATCAGCGTACCCACCTCGACAGATCCGAATTCCCCCAATACGTTTACGGGTGAATCCGCCTACGTGGTGATGGACATCACCAATCCCGAGAAGCCGCCGCGCGTTCTGGCTGAGCTGAGTTTCCCGGGCGCGCGCACGACGTCGCAACCGGCCATGGCGGTGATCCGCGATGTGCCGACCGGCGATCCGAACCAGTTCTTCCTGGCCATCGGCTCCGGCCCGACCGACGCGAAGCGCGTCGCGTCGAGCGCGAACCTGCGCGTCAAGATCTATAACATGAAGGACCTGACGGCCTCGGTGCCGGTGGTGTCGCCGACGACCATCGACCTTGGTGCCAGCGATACCAAGGCGACGAAGAGCTTCGCCGGCGATCTCATCGCATCGGACTTCAACCTCGATGGAAAGGCGGAAGCGATCTATTTCGGGAGCGTCTACGATCGGGGAACCAGCGAGTACGGCGGCCACTTCTGGAAGATCGCGATCAACGGCCAGCCCGACGCGACGAAGTGGGGGACGGCGACGGGCACCGGGAAGCTGCTGGATCTGACAGCGACGGACTCGCCCGACGGGCTGCCCGTGACGATTCGTCCCACGCTGGGTCGGAATGATCGTGGCGCGCCCATGGCGTTCTTCGGCACGGGGCGTCTGTTCACGACGGCCGATAAGACGACGGCTGCCCAGCAAAGGATCTTCGGCATCATCGATACGTCGCTCCTCACGGCAGACGACCCGCAGGGGAAGACGGCAGTGACGATGGGCAACCTGGTCAATGTGACGAACTTCAACATCTTCGGCGACAAGTCCGTCACAGGTATTCCTGCCGACAGCACCCTCGTACCGAAAGACACGACGACATTCGACGCCTTGTCGGCAGTGTTCGACAGCCCGTCCGTCGCGGGTTGGTACCGAAACCTGCAGATCAACGGACAGAATCCTTCAGAGCGCGTGGTAAGTGCCCAGGCCTTGCTTGGCGGATTGCTGTTGACCACAACTTACGTGCCTGGCACGTCGATCTGCACTGGGCTCGGCAATGCCTACCTCGTGGCCAACAACTACAAGACGGGTACGGCCGATCCCGGAGCAGCGATTTTCGGCACCGGCTCAGGCGGGCGTATCGAGGAGTCGACGTCGCTCGGTCAGGGCCTGCCTGCCCCGCCGAGCCTGCATTCCGGCAGCGCCGGCGAAGACCGGAACGGCAGCAAAAAGGTCACGGCGTGTACGCAGACATCGACGGGAGCCATCGTGTGCAAGGATGTTGCCACGTTGAAACCCGTGACCAGTGGCGAAACGTCGTGGCGCGAGCCACTGGGGAGCAAGTGATGATCGGAAGAACGCAGTACAGGACTGCTGGGGGCTTCACGCTCATCGAACTGGTGATCGTGGTCCTCATCGTGGCCATCCTTGCCGCCGTTGCCATTCCTTCGTACAGGAAATACATCATCCGGTCGCATCGGGTCGATGCACAGGCGGCACTGATCGACCTTGCGGCGCGGCAGGAGCGGTACTTCTATTCGAAGAACGCGTACACGGACAACCTTGCCGACCTCAACGCCACGAAGACGATGGCGGGGGACCGGTATGAGGTCGACGTTGCGGTCGCGACAAGCACGGCTTTCCGTGTTGAGGCGAAGGCACTGAACGATCAAGCGGCGCACGATCCGGATTGCCAGACGCTCACTCTCAACAACCTCGGCGCCCAGGGTTCGACGGGTACGAGGGCGAACGACCCTGCCTGCTGGAGCAAATGATGAAAATTTCGCTCGGGCCCCGGCTTGCCTTGTTCCTCCTCGCGACGGCGGGCGCGGCCGGGGCGCAATCCGTGAGCGTGTACAAATGGACCGACGCCACGGGAACGGCTCACTATACCGACCAGCCTCCACAGGGGCGGACTGCGACGCGGATGACCGTCAAGGGCGGAACGGAGGCGGTCGCCGCCCCTGCCGCTCCACCGCCTGCCGACGAAGCCAAGCTCGACAAGGCGGAGTCGGCGGCGAACAGCCGTAACTGCGACGCGGCGCGGGCGAATCTTGCGACGTTGTCGAGCGGTGCCATGCTCGTCGACAGTACCGATCCCACAGCATCTCGCCGGTTGCGGCCGGATGAGGTCGAGGCAGCGCGCCGGACTGCGCAGGCAGATGTCGAGACGTATTGCGGCGCGGGGAAGAAGTGATGCGCCGCCGGCATTCATGCGGGTTCACGCTCATCGAGCTAGTGGTGACGGTTACGGTTCTGGCAGTCCTGGCAGGGCTCGCCGCACCGTCGTTCATTGATTTCATGCATCGGAATCAGGTCGCTTCGCAGAGCAACCAATTCCTGGGCACACTTCGGCTTGCAAGGACCACCGCGATAACTCGCGGGACGTTCGTTTCGATCTGCCCGACGCTCGATGCGGCCGTAGATAATCCGGTGTGCGCGGCGTCTGCGGATTACGCCACAGGGTACCTCGTCTATACCTCCACCGCGCCGGCGAAGGAGTTCACGGCCGGGGATGAACTGATCAAAGTGTCCCAGGCCACGCCGGCTGTCTCCTTGCGCGCTCCGAGCGCCAGCAAGGTGCTGACCTTCAGCGCGCGGGGCGCCTCGACGGCCGGCACGGTGAGCCTGTTTCTCTGTGCGCGTCGGGGCAGCGAGGCGATTGGCGAGAGCACCATGCGCGTCTCGGGCAGGCGCTTCGACATACAGGCCTCGGGCAGGGCGGGCCTGGTGGAACTCCCCACGAGCGCCAGTTCCGACGCGGCGGCCGGTTACTGCACACCGGCATCGTAGGCGATTGACCAGGTGCGGAAAGGCCTGTAAAATGCGCGGCTCGCGATGGGCGGTTAGCTCAGCGGTAGAGCACTGCCTTCACACGGCAGGTGTCACAAGTTCGATCCTTGTACCGCCCACCATCGAATCCCGAAAGCCCGGCCAACGTGCCGGGCTTTTTCTTCGTGTGGGAGCCGCGTCGGCGGCGACGCGCCCGCGGCAAGGGTGCCCCGCTGCCGCGGGATCGCCGGCATAGCCGGCTCCTACAACCCAGCCGCTAAGCCGCCATCAAGCCCCGATGCTTACAATGAGCGGCCTCGCTCGCCCCTTGGACACCGTCATGCATGAAGCCCTAGCCGACCTCCACCTGCTCACCCTCACGCCCTGGAAGATCATCGGCCTGCTCGGCACCTTGCTCTTCACGGCGCGCTGGTTCGTCCAGTTCTACGCCACGAAGAAGAACAAGAAGGTCACCGTGCCGATGTCGTTCTGGTACCTGTCGGTCTTTGGCAGCGTGCTGACCCTGGCCTATTTCATCTGGGGTAAGAACGACTCCGTGGGCATCATCCAGACCGCGTTTCCGATGCTGGTGTCGTTCTACAACGTGTTCGCCCACCTGAAGCACCGCAACCGCCAGGAGACGGTGAAGCCGGGCGGTGCTGAGGACTGAATGTAGGAGCGCGCCTTGCGCGCGACCGCTTTTGAGGCGGTGAGCGACAGAGTCTGCCGCTCTTCGCGAAAAGCGGTCGCGCGCAGGCGCGCTCCTACAACCATCAATCGGGATCGTAGTCGAGGTACGGGGCCAGCCAGCGTTCGGCTTCCGTGCGGTCCCAGCCCTTGCGCTTGGCGTAATCCTCGACCTGCTCGCGGGTGAGCCGGCCCACCACGAAATACTGGCTGTCGGGGTGTGAGAAGTACCAGCCCGAGACCGCCGCCGTGGGATACATCGCGAAGCTGTCGGTGAGCTCGATGCCGGTGCGCGCGGTGGCGTCCAGCAGTTCGAACAGCGTGCGTTTCTCCGAATGCTCGGGGCAGGCGGGGTAACCGGGGGCTGGGCGGATGCCGCGATACGCTTCGGCGATCAGCGAATCGTTGTCGAGCGCCTCGTCCGGCTCGTAGCCCCAGAACTCCTTGCGCACACGCTCGTGCATGCGCTCGGCGAAGGCCTCGGCCAGGCGGTCGGCCAGCGCCTTGAGCAGGATGGCGGAGTAGTCGTCGTGCACGGCCTCGAAACGGGCGACATGCGCGTCGATCCCGATGCCGGCCGTCACCGCGAAACCGCCGATCCAGTCCTCGACGCCGCTGTCGCGCGGCGCGACGAAGTCGGCGAGGCAGAAGTCCGGACGTTCCACCGGCTTGTCCGCCTGCTGGCGCAGATGGCGCAGGGTGGCGAGCGGTTTGCGCTTGCCTGTACCCGGTTCGGCGTAAACCTCGATGTCGTCGCCGTGCTGCGCCGCCGGCCAGAATCCGATCACGCCACGCGCGGTCAGCCACTTCCCCGCGATCAGCTGGTCGAGCATCGCCTGCGCGTCGGCATACAGTTCGCTTGCCTGCGCGCCGACGACCTCGTCGGTGAGGATCGCGGGGAACTTGCCGGCCAACTCCCAGGCGTTGAAGAACGGCGACCAGTCGATGTACCTGCGCAGTTCCGCCAGGTCGTAGTCGTCGAACACGGTGATGCCGGGGGTTCGCGGCACCGGCGGCCGGTACGCCTGCCAGTCGCCCTGGTAACGCTGCGCGCGGGCCTTGGCCAGCGGAACCAGCTGCTTGCCGGCGCCACGGTTCCGGTGCCGCTCGCGCACTTCCGCGTATTCGGCCTTCACCTTCGCCATGAAATCGTCCACCAGCTCCTTGCTCACGAGCGACTGCGCCACGCCCACGGCACGCGAGGCGTCCTTCACCCAGACCGTCGGCGACTTGTAATGCGGCTCGATCCGCAGCGCCGTATGCGCACGCGAGGTGGTCGCGCCGCCGATCATCAGCGGCACGTGGAAGTCCTGGCGCTGCATCTCGCGCGCCACCTGGCTCATCTCTTCCAGGGACGGCGTGATGAGGCCGGAGAGGCCGATGATGTCGGCGTTCTCGGCGCGCGCCGTGTCGAGGATCTTCTGCGTGGGCACCATCACGCCGAGGTCGATCACCTCGAAGTTGTTGCACTGGAGCACCACGCCGACGATGTTCTTGCCGATGTCGTGCACGTCGCCCTTCACCGTGGCGAGCACGATCTTGCCGTTGTTCTTGCCCGCGTCGCCGGTGCTGCGCTTTTCTTCCTCGATGTAGGGGATGAGGTGGGCCACGGCCTTCTTCATCACGCGCGCGGACTTCACCACCTGGGGCAGGAACATCTTGCCGGCGCCGAACAGGTCACCGACCACGTTCATGCCGGTCATGAGCGGGCCTTCGATGACGTCCAGCGGGCGGCGTGCGGCGAGGCGCGCTTCCTCCGTGTCCTCGACCACGAACTGGTCGATGCCGTGGACGAGGGCGTGGGTCAGGCGATCCACCACGGGCTTCTCGCGCCACGCGGCGGTCTCAACGGCCACCTCGCCCTTGCCGCCCTTGTAGCGCTCGGCGATCTCGAGCAGGCGTTCGGTAGCGTCGGCGCGGCGATTGAGCACCACGTCCTCGACGCGCTCGCGCAGCTCTTCCGGCAGGTCGTCGTAGATGGCCAGCGCGCCGGCGTTGACGATGCCCATGTCCATGCCCGCCGCGATCGCGTGGTACAGGAACACCGAATGGATCGCCTCGCGCACCGGGTTGTTGCCACGGAACGAGAACGAGACATTGGAGACGCCGCCCGACACATGGGAAGAGGGAAAGCGCTTCTTCAGTTCGCGCGTGGCCTCGATGAAGTCCACGGCGTAATTGTTGTGTTCCTCGATACCCGTGGCGATGGCGAAGATGTTGGGATCGAAGATGATGTCTTCCGGCGGGAAGTCCAGCTCGTTCACCAGCAGCTCGTAGGCGCGCGAGCAGATCTCGACCTTGCGCTCCTTCGTATCCGCCTGGCCGGCCTCGTCGAAGGCCATGACCACCACGGCGGCGCCGTACTGGCGTACCCGGCGCGCGTGCTCGAGGAAGGCGGCCTCGCCTTCCTTCATCGAGATGGAGTTGACGATGCCCTTGCCCTGCATGCAACGCAGTCCGGCCTCGATCACGCTCCACTTCGAGGAGTCGACCATGATCGGCACCCGCGCGATGTCGGGTTCGGAGGAGATCAGGTTGATGAAGCGGGCCATTGCCGCCTCGGAGTCGATCAGGCCCTCGTCCATGTTGATGTCGATGATCTGCGCGCCGTTCTCCACCTGCTGGCGCGCGACCTCCACCGCTTCCTCGTAGCGGCCTTCCTTGATCAGCTTGCGGAACTGGGCGGAGCCGGTGACGTTGGTCCGCTCGCCCACGTTGATGAAGTTGAGGTCCGGCGTGAGGACGAGCGGTTCGAGGCCGGAGAGGCGCGTGTATCGGATGCTCATGCGGCTTGCGCTGTGTCCCTGGGGGCGCGCGGCGCGTACGGCGCCACGGCGGCGACGATCGCCGCGATATGGGCAGGCGTGGTGCCACAACACCCGCCCACGATGTTGATGAGGCCGTCGGCGGCGAAGCCGCGGATGGTCTCGGCCATGCTTTCCGGTGTCTCGTCGTATTCGCCGAAGGCGTTGGGCAGCCCCGCGTTGGGGTGCGTGCTCACGGCGCTGCCGGCGATGCGCGCGAGCATCTGCACGTGCGGGCGCAGGTCCTCGGCGCCGAGCGCGCAATTCAGGCCCACGGACAGCGGCTGGATATGCTCCACCGAATAGAAGAACGCCTCGGCGGTCTGGCCCGACAGCGTGCGGCCCGAACGATCGGTGATCGTGCCGGAGATCATCACCGGCACGCGGGCGCCGAGCTCGTGGAACAGTTCGCTCAGGGCGAACAGCGCGGCCTTCGCGTTCAACGTGTCGAAGATGGTCTCGACCATGATCGTGTCGGCGCCGCCTTCGATCAGTGCGCGCGCGGACTCGATGTAGTTCGCCTTCAGCTCCTCGAAGGAGATGTTGCGGAAGCCCGGGTCGTTCACGTCGGGCGAGATCGAGGCGGTACGGCTGGTCGGGCCGAGCACGCCGATGACGAAGCGCGGCTTGTCCGGCGTGCGCGCGGTCATCGCATCGCAGGCTTCACGGGCTATACGGGCGCCTTCGCGGTTGAGCTCCGGTACCAGGTGCTCTAGGTGGTAATCCGCCTGGCTCACGCGCGTGGCATTGAAGGTGTTCGTCTCGATGAAGTCCGCGCCGGCCTCGAGGTAGGCCATGTGCACGCCGCGGATGATCTCCGGCTGGGTGAGCAGCAGCAGGTCGTTGTTGCCCTTCAGGTCGCACTCGCCCGGGTGGTCGTGCCCATGCTCGTGCGTGCCGTCGCGTCCGCCGGCGAAGCGCTCGCCGCGGTAACCGGACTCGTCCAGCTTGTGACCCTGCAGCATGGTGCCCATGCCGCCGTCGAGGATCATGATGCGTTCGGCGAGGCCCTTTTCGATAAGGGCGACGCGATCGGGATGCAGCCAGGGCAGTTGGCTCATGATGCATGCTCCAGGGAAGGCTTGCGTGCTAGCAGGCTGATGACTTCGAAATGTGGCGCGCGCCGCTCGCGGCTCAGGCGTTCGCAGCTGACCACGTCCAAGCCAGCCTTCTTCGCCATGGCCGTGAGGGCGTCGCAGCTGAAGCCGAGGTTGCGATGGTCGAAGGGTTCGACGACGGCGCGATGGTCGTGTTCGCCAAGGGTGGAAGCGAGTACCCGGCCGCCCGGTTTCAATACCCGGGCTACTTCGTCGAAGACCTTCTGCGGCGCGGTCGAGTAGGTGAGCGCGTGCAACAGCAGGACGAGATCGAAACGCTGGTCACCCAGGTCCAGCGCATGCATGTCGCCGGTGCGGACTTCGACGTTGGCGAAGCCGGCGAGACGCTGGCGCGCCGCTTCGACCACGCGCTCCGAGCTGTCGACGCAGACAATGGAATGCGCATGCGGGGCGAGCAGTTCCGCCGTGACACCATCGCCGGACGCGATGTCCAGCACGTCGCCGGTGGCAAGCAGTTGGAGCAGGGAGCGGGCGAGGGTCTCCCAGGTGCGGCCAGGGGAATAATGGCGCTCCATGTCACCGGCGACGGTGTCGGCCCAGCCTTCCGCGCGGGCGCGCTGGGCCAGCACAGCGGGCAGTCGCTCGGCGTCCTCGCGGAGCAGGGCGTCGCTGAGAGTGTCGCGCAGGGAAGCCACCAGGGCGGCAAGGGTGGGATCCGCCTCGGCGTTGGCCCGATAATAGGCCGACACCCCCGCGCGTCTGTCGCGTACCAGCTCGGCCTCCTTGAGCTTGGCGAGATGGGTGGACACACGCGGCTGGGCCAGGTGCAGCACGGCCGCCAGTTCCGCCACGGTCAGTTCCTCGCGATCTAGCAGGGCGAGGAGGCGGACGCGGGTGGGATCGGCCAGGAGCCGGAGCGCCGTGGAGGCCGTCGACAGGTCCATCCAACATCCTTATATCGCGATACAGAGATACGTAGGATGCGGCCGACAAGGCCGAGCGTCAAGACCGGATGTTGCAGTGCAGGGCGGCAAGGCAGCGCACGGCCGTTAGAATGGAGGGCTTGTCTCCACCCCAAGACTGCCGCCCGTCAAGGTCGGCCAGAGGAACCCCCCATGGATTTCCGCTTTACCGACGACCAGATGTCGATCCAGTCCATCGCGCGCGATTTCGCCCAGAAGCGCATCGCGCCCGTGGCTGCTGAATTCGACGCCAAGGGCGAGTTTCCCCTGGAGAACATCCAGGAAATGGGCCAGCTCGGCCTGATGGGCATCGAAGTGCCGGAAGAGTACGGTGGCGCCGGCATGGACCCGGTGGCCTACGTGCTGGCGATGGTCGAGATCGCGGCCGCCGACGCGGCCACGTCCACCATCATGTCGGTGAACAATTCGCTGTTCTGCAACGGCATCCTGAAGAACGGCACGGAAGAGCAGAAGCAGACCTTCGTGCGCGCCATCGCATCGGGTGAAGCCATCGGCGCCTATGCGCTCACCGAGCCGCAGTCGGGCTCCGACGCCTCGAACATGCACACCCGCGCGGTGAAGAACGCCGACGGCGACTGGGTCATCAACGGCAAGAAGAGCTGGATCACCTCAGGCCCGGTCGCCCGTTACATCGTGCTGTTCGCGGTGACCACGCCCGGGATCGGTGCCCGCGGGGTCTCCGCGTTCATCATCGATACGAAGCGCGAAGGCTTCCTCGCCGGCAAGACCGAACCCAAGCTCGGCATCCGCGCCTCGGCCACCTGCGAGATCGAATTCCACGACTACGTATGCCCGAAGGAAAACATGCTAGGCGAGGAAGGCAAGGGCTTCGCCATCGCCATGGGCGTGCTCGACGCCGGCCGCATCGGCATCGCGTCGCAAGCCGTGGGTATTGCCCGCGCGGCCTATGAAGCCACGCTGCAATGGTCGCGAGACCGCAAGGCCTTCGGCCAGCCGATCGGCACCTTCCAGATGACCCAGGCCAAGATCGCCGACATGAAGTGCAAGCTGGACGCAGCCCTGCTGCTGACGCTGCGCGCGGCGTGGACGAAGGGCCAGGTCGAGAAGACCGGCGGCCGCTTCGGCACCGAGGCCTCGATGGCCAAGCTGGTCGCATCGGAAGCGGCGATGTGGATCACCCACCAGGCGGTGCAGATCCACGGCGGCATGGGCTACTCGAAGGAAATGCCGCTGGAGCGCTACTTCCGTGATGCGAAGATCACCGAAATCTACGAAGGCACCAGCGAGATCCAGCGCCTGGTGATCGCCCGCGCGGAAACCGGCCTGCGCTGAGCTCGTGAGCGGGAGCGGCGTTGTGTGGGAGAGATCCTATGTTCTCCTGCAAGCCGGGCTTTGTGTGGGAGCAACTGTCGTTCGTGGGAGCCGTGTTTTGTGTGGGAGCCGCTTCAGCGGCGATGGGTGCTCGCGGTAAGCGTGCCCGCTGCCGCGGGATTGCCGGCATAGCCGGCTCCCACAGGCTCCCCTCAGGCCCCACAGGCACAGGCTCCCCACAGACTCCCCTCAAGCCCCATAAGCCCCCCACAGGCTCCGCGAGCTACGTTAAGCTCCGTGGGCACAGCCTTGCCTGGGGAGTTCCACATGATCGACCACACCGGCGTCACCGTCAGCGATTTCGAACGCAGCAAGCAGTTCTACCAGGCGGCGCTCGGCGCCATCGGGTATGAGCTGCTGGCGATCTTTCCGGCATCGACCACCGGACGCACCGATGTCGCCGGCTTCGGCGAGGATGGCAAGGCGGATTTCTGGATCTACAAGGGCGAGCCGAACCGGCCGCCCGTGCACGTGGCCTTCCGCGTCACGTCGCAGCAACTCGTCCGCGCGTTCCACGAAGCGGCCCTGGCCGCGGGTGGTCGCGATAACGGTCCGCCTGGACCGCGCTCGCATTACGCCGCGGGTTATTACGGTGCCTTCGTACTCGACCCGGACGGACACAACATCGAGGCGGTCTATCACGCGCCTTGAAGGCGCGGCTTCGACGCCTCGCCGTCGCTACCCGTGGCGCCGGAAGCCTGGTGGCTTTCGCTGCGTGCTTGGGAAAACGTTCGGGGCGTGCGTGCAGGTTTTCGCGAAAAGCTGTCGCGCGCGAGGCGCGCTCCTACGGGGACGCGCGCTGGTTTTCGAACGGAGGAAGCTGCTGGGCCGCAATGGGGCAGCGCGGTTGCGAAAACGACGTCGATCGCTGCGGTACCAAGAGCAAAAAAAAGCCCGGCTTTCGCCGGGCTTTTTCGTTATGGACGGTCGGTGCCGCGCCGTGGATCCGAATCGAAGGCTCGCACGTCGCCGATGTTCGGGGCGTGGGGGCCGACGTTCGTCGGCGGGTTGCCGCCGTGGGGGCCGCTGCCGCCATCGTCCGGTCCGTGGCCATCGCCGTCGTGGGCGTGACGGATGTTATGCGACGCCTCGTCCAGCTTGTCGCCCAGCATGCGGCGCACCGACACGTAGAACACCGGGATCAGCAGTAGGCCCAGGAACGTGGCGAACAGCATGCCGCCGATGACGCCCGTGCCGATCGCGTGGCGGGAGTTCGCACCCGCGCCGGTGGAGATCGCGAGCGGGAACACACCCAGGATGAACGCCAGCGAGGTCATCAGGATGGGGCGCAGTCGCAGGCGGGCCGCCTCGATCACGCCTTCGCGCAGGGTCTTGCCAGCCTCCTGCTGCTCCACCGCGAATTCCACGATCAGGATCGCGTTTTTTGCCGCGAGACCGATGACGGTGATCATGCCGATCTTGAAGTAGATGTCGTTCGGCAGGCCACGCAGCATCGAGAACACCACCGTGCCCAGGATGCCCAGCGGTACCACCAGCAGCACCGAGACCGGGATGGACCAGCTCTCGTACAGGGCGGAGAGGCAGAGGAACACGATCACGACCGACAAGGCCAGCAGCATCGTCGACGAATTGCCCGAGAGGATTTCCTGGTACGACTGGCCGGTCCAGTCGTAGCCGAAGCCCTTGGGCAGCTTGTCGTTGACGATACCTTCCACGATCTGCATCGCCTGGCCGGTGGAGTAACCCGGCGCCTGGTTACCGACGATTTCTACCGCCGAATAGCCGTTGTAGCGGTTGAGCGTCGGGGCCGCCATGGTCCACTTCGAGTCCACCACGGTGGACAGCGGGATCATCGCGTTGTCCACGGAGGATGTGGTGCTGGCGACATTCGAACCGTCCGTCGAGGTATCCGTTGAGGCGCTCGCGAGGGTGCTCGGCGTGAAGATGTGCGAGAACGCGTCCGTGCTCATGCGGTATGGCGCATCCGCCTGCAGCATCACGCGCTTGACGCGACCCTCGTAGGAGAAGTCATTGACATACACCGGCGCCAGCGTGAGCTGGATGGCGGTATAGATGTCACTGACCGAGAGGCCCATCGTCTGCGCCTGGGTACGATCCACGTGCAGCTGCAGGAGCGGCGCGTCTTCCAGGGTGTTCGGACGCACGCCCACCAGCGCGGAGTTCTGCGCGGCGGCACCCAGCAGCATGTTGCGCGCCTGGGTCAGCTGGTCGCGCGACTGGCCGGCTCGGGCCTGCAGGTACATGTCGATACCGCCGAACTGCGAGAGGCCGCGGATCGTCGGCAGGTTCACCACGAAGATGGTGGCGTCGCGCACGGCCTGCATCTTGCCGTTCGCCTGCTGGATGAACTCCGTGGCGGTGAGGTCGCGGTCGCCCCAGTCCTTCAGGCGAATGAAGGTCATGCCCACGTTCTCGCCCTGGCCGACGAAGCTGAAGCCCGAGATCTGGAAGATGCCGTCCACCGACGGATCCTTCAGCAGGATCGCGCGCTGGTCGGCCATCACCTTCTCGGTGCGGGCAAGGCTGGAGCCGGGCGGCAGCTGCACGATGGCCAGCGCATAACCCTGGTCCTCGTCCGGCACGAAGCTGGTCGGCAGGCGGGCAAAGAGGAAGCCGCAGAGGACCGCGATGAGCACGAACACGACCATCCAGCGCGGGGCATGGCGCACCGCACCGCCGATGTGGCCGGAGTAGGTGTGCGTGACCCAGTCGAACAGCTGGTTGAACTTGCGGTAGACGACGTTCTTCTTGTGCGCGTGTTCGTGGCGGAGAATCGTCGCGCACAGGGCCGGCGTGAAGCTCAGCGCCAGGAAGGCGGAGAAGCCCATCGAGACCGCGATCGTCAGCGCGAACTGCTTGTAGATGATGCCCGAGGCGCCCGGCTGCAGCGCGGAAGGCACGAACACGGCCGTGAGCACCACCGTGATCGCGATGACGGCGCCGGTGATCTGGCCCATGGCCTTGCGCGTGGCTTCCTTGGGCGACAGTCCCTCCTCGGACATGATGCGCTCGACGTTCTCGATCACCACGATGGCGTCGTCCACGACGATGCCGATCGCGAGCACCATGCCGAACAAGGTCAGCTGGTTGATCGTGAAGCCCAGCGGCGACAGGCCCAGGAAGGTACCGAGCAGGGCTACCGGGATGACCAGGGTCGGGATGATGGTGGCGCGGATGTTCTGCAGGAACAGCAACATCACGAGGAAGACCAGGATGATCGCCTCGACCAGCGTATGCACCACTTCCTCGATGGAGATGGTCACGAACTTGGTGGTGTCGTACGGCGCGAACCAGGTCACGCCGTCCGGGAAGCTCTTGGCCAGCTCGTCCATCTTCGCGCGCACGGCATTCGCCACGTCCAGCGCGTTCGCGCCGGGCAGCAGCTGCACGCCGAACGAGCCCGTGGGGGTGCCGTTCCATTGCGCGTTGAAGCCGTAGTTCTGCGGGCCGAGTTCGACGCGGGCGACGTCCTTCAGGCGCACCACGGTGCCGTCGTTGTTGGCGCGGAGGATGATGTCGGAGAACTGCTCAGGCGTGGTGAAGCGGCCTTCTGCCGACACCGTGGCGCTGAATCCCTGGCCCTTCACGGCGGGATCGGTACCGATCGAACCGGCGGCGAACTGCACGTTCTGCGTGCTGAGCGCGTTACGCAGGTCGGTGGCCGAGAGGCCGTAGCCGCGCAGCTTGTCCGGATTCAGCCAGACGCGCATCGCGTACTCCGCACCCAGCTGGCGCGTGTTGCCCACGCCCGGGATACGCGCGATCTGGTCGAGCACCTGCGACGACACGATGTCGGTCAGGCGGTCGCCGTCGATCGCCGGATTCGACGAGGTCAGCGCGATGAACATCAGGAAGTCGGGGTTGGACTTGGCCACCACGACGCCCTGCTGGGTCACTTCCGAGGGCAGGCGCGGCGTCGCCAGGGCCACCTTGTTCTGCACCTGCACCTGGGCGATGTCGGGATCGGTGCCGGATTCGAAGGTGAGCGTGACCTGGGCGGTACCGCTGGAACTCGACGACGAACTGAAATACAGCAGGTGGTCGATACCCGTCAGCTGCTGCTCGATGACCTGGGTCACGGTCTTTTCGGTCGTGTCCGCGCTGGCACCCGGGTAGGTCGCCGAGACGACGACCTGCGGCGGGGCGATGTTCGGATACGACTCGATACCCATGTTGAGCAGGGCGATCGTGCCGCACAGGCTGATCAGGATCGCCACCACCCACGCGAAGATGGGGCGGTCGATGAAGAAACTCGGCATGTCGAAACTCCCTTACTGCTTGCCGGCGGGGGCGGCCGCGGGGCCGCCTGCCGTCGCGCCAGCAGGAGCCGCCTGGGCGGGAGACGCCTTCACGGGCGAGTTCTCCTTCGCCTTGGGCAGGCCCTGGACGATGATCTGGTCACCCGGCTTCAAGCCGCTCGTGACCACCCAGTTGGCGCCGCTGATGCGATCGGCCTTGATCGGACGGCGGACGGCGGCGGAGGGTACGGTGGTGTCGGCGCCGGTCTTCGGGTCTTTGGCGTGGCCTTCGCCGACGACCATCACATAGGCGTCGTTGGCGTCGCGCAGCACCGCAGCCTGCGGCACGAGGAACACGTTGTGCAGGTCGCCGAGGGTGGCCTTCACCGTCACGAACTGGCCGGGGAGCAGGCGCTGGGCCGGATTGTTCAGCAGGGCACGCAAGTTCACCGTGCCGGTCTGCGGATTCACGGTGGCCGAGGAGAAATCGAGCACGCCTTCCTCACCGTAGTCGGAACCGTCGGGGAGCTGGATGCGCACGATGGCCTTGTCGGTGGGCGACAAGGTGGCGGCACCGGCGGCCGCGGCGCGGCGCATGGTGTCGAGGTCGGACACCGACACGCTGAAGTTCACGTACAGCTTGTCGATCTGGTCGACCCGGGTGAGCAGGGTGGTTTCGCCTTGTCCGACCAGGGCGCCCTCGGTCACCTGCTGCTGGCCGGCGCGGCCGTCGATCGGCGAGACCACGTCGGTGAAGCCGAGATTGATGCGGGCGGATTCGACATTGGCCTCGGCCTGCTTCACAGCGGCATTGGCCGTGCGCTCGTTGGCCTCGGCCGTGTCGAGGTCCTGCCGGGACACGTAGTTCTTGCCGACCAGGCTGCGCGCGCGATCGGCCTGGGCCTTGGCGTTGGCGGCCGAGGCACGGGTCGAGACGAGGTTGGCGAGCTGGGCGTCCAGTTCGGCCTTGAGCGGCTGCGGATCGATCTGGAACAGCTTCTGGCCGGCCTTCACGTCACTGCCTTCCTCATACAGGCGATGCAGCAGGATGCCGGGGACGCGGGCACGCACGTCGGCGGTACGGTAGGCGGAGAGGCGGCCGACTTGATCCTGGACGAGCGGAGCGTCCTGCGGCTGCACCGTGATGACGCCGACTTCCGGCGGAGGCGGCTGCTGCGGAGCTTCCTGCTTATGGCAGGCGGCTAGCGCCGCGGCGAGGCCGAGGGCCAGCAGGGACGAGCGCAGGGGCAGGGGAGTCATGAGAACTTCGTTCCTTTTCCAGGTTTCTTGTTCGTTGGCGCTGCCGCACCTGGGAGGATGCCGCTCGCGTGCATGGATAGAGTTACCGTGTGCCTAGCCCACCCGTCCCGTGCCTTATGGCCTCTTGCGTGTGCTTAAAGGACGCCCGTGACGCTGCCTTGATGCCCAGCGCCGCCGTGTGCTGATTCGACACGTAAGTATACCGTCCAGTTTAGAATCTCTGGTGCACTATCGTCAACGGGGCGTTTACCTCTTTGCCTGCGAATTGTTGCGATGCACATGCTGCCGTTATCCGTTAGTGCCGACTCAATTCGTGCGCGCGCCGGTATCGATGCGGCGACGCAGTGAAAAAACGCCAACCGCTCAATGGCAGCGGTGTGGCTACATGACACCGCGGAGAGCTATGCTTTGACGGATTTCCGTCCTCCCCACATCGATAATCCGCCCATGAATGCGATCCGCGCTGCCGAGAACGGCCCGTTTCACGCCGTTGTCTTCGATGAACTGAAAAAGCTGGACTACCCCGCGGAGCGCCTCAACGAGGCGCGCTTTTTTATCGAGGCCTTCTTCGAGCGGATCGCCCCCGCCGACCACGCGCTGCACGCGCCCGAGCGCTGGGCCGCGCTGATCGCCGACCTGCTCGGCTTCGTGCGCGAGCGTATCCCCGGGAAAGCCAAAGTGCGTGTCTACAACCCCGGGGTTTCCGGCAGCCGGGCGGTCGTGGAAGTCGTCACCGACGACATGCCCTTCCTCGTGGACACCGTGTCCATGGTCGCCGCCGCGCATGCCGACATCCACGCGATCATCCATCCGGTGGTACCGGTGGTGCGTTCCCCGTCCGGCGTCCTCGACTCGATGGGTTCGGGCGAGCGGACCGAATCGGTGATGCGCTTCGAGATCGACCGCATCGACGACACCGAGCTCGAGACGCTGAAGGCGAACGTCGAAGCCGCCCTCGTCGACGTGCGCGAAGCGGTGGACGACTGGCGCGCGATGCGCAGCAAAATGGTGGAGATCGCGGACGAACTCGGCAAGCGCTCCCTGCCGTATACCGCCGAGGAAGTGGGCGAGGCCAGCGAATTCCTGCGTTGGGTCGCAGACGACCACTTCACCTTCATGGGTTACCGGGAATACGAAGTGGCCGCCGATGCCGGCGACCAGGTGCTGAAGGCCGTGGAAGGCTCGGGCCTCGGCATCCTGCGCGGCGCGGAGCGCTCGGTGGCGCCGCGTTCGTTGCGCACCCTGGTGGCGAGCGAACTGCCGCGTTCCGGTGCCACCGACGCCATCATCCTCACCAAGACCAATGCCCGGTCGCCGATCCACCGCCCGGGCTACATGGATTACGTGGGCGTGCTCAAGTTCGACGAGCAGGGCCGGCCCACCGCCGAACAGCGCTTCCTGGGCCTGTTCTCCTCGAATGCTTACATGTCCCACCCGCAGCACGTGCCCCTGGTGCGCGACAAGTGCGAAGCGGTGATGAACCGCTCGGGCCTGAAGCGCGACTCGCATTCGGGCAAGGCGCTGCGCCACATCCTCGACACGCTGCCGCGCGACGAACTCTTCCAGTGCAGCACCGACGAGCTTTTCGCCCTCTCGATGGGCCTCCTCGAGCTGGCCCAGCGCACGCGGACGCGGCTGTTCATCCGTCGCGACAGCTACGGCCGGTTCTTCTCCTGCCTGGTCTACGTCCCGCGCGACCGCTTCAACACCAGCGTGCGCGAGCGCGTGGAGAACGTGTTGCGCGAAGCCTTCCACGGCGAGCACGTCGATTCGGCGGTGCTGATGGGCGAGGCCGCCCTGGTCCGCCTGCACGTCGTGGTGCGTCCGCGTATCGGCGACCATCCGGTGTACGACGCCGCGGCGATCGAAGCGCAGATCGTATCGATCGCGCGCAACTGGCACGACGAGCTGCGCGACCGCCTGATCGAACTCGTTGGGGAACAGCAGGGCATCATTCTTGCCAACCGCTACGGCAAGGCCTTGCCCGCCGGCTACGTGGACGAGGTGTCGCCTGAAATCGCCGCCGCTGACGTGCGCGCGCTGGCCGGCCTCGATGGCCCGGACGCCATCAGCATGTCGTTCTACCATCCGCCGCACCGCCCGGAGGAACTGCGCTTCAAGGTCTACCGTTCTGGTTCCGACATCGCGCTGTCCGAGGTAATGCCGCAGCTCGAGAACCTCGGCCTGCGCGTGCTGACGGAGCACATGTACGAGGTGAAGCTCGGCGAGGGCCACCTGTTCGTGCAGGACTTCGAAGTGCAGCCGGTGGGCCGCCTCGTGTTCGAGGTGGAGCAGGTCGGCAAGATCTTCGAGGACGCCTTCGAGCACATCTGGCGCGGCGCGGCCGAGAACGACGGCTTCAACCGCCTCGTCCTCGGCGCGAAGCTGGGCTGGCGCCAGGTCGCGGTGCTGCGCAGCTACTGCAAGTACCTTCTGCAAACCGGCGTGGCGTTCTCGCAGGCGTACATGGAAGACGCACTGAACCGTTACCCGGCCATCGCCGGCCTGATCATCGAACTGTTCAACGCGCGCTTCGATCCGCGCCGCGAAAGCCTCGACGGCGCCGAGCGCGAGCGTGCCGAGAGCATGCTCTCGCACGAGATGCACGCGCTGATGGACGCGGAGACGCTCGCCGCTCAGCCTGGCCTCATCGGCAACCTGGTCGCTTCGCTGGGCAGCTCGCGCGCCGAGCAGGTCGCGGCCGTGGAAGAAGCCATCAACGCGCTGCTCGACAACGTGTCCAGCCTGGACGAAGACCGCATCCTGCGCAGCTTCATCTCGCTCGTGCACGCAACGCTGCGCACGAACTTCTTCCAGGCCTGGGACGGCGCGTTCCGCCCGTACCTCAGCTTCAAGTTCGATTCGCACCGCGTGCCGGACCTGGCCAAGCCGGTGCCGTTCCGCGAGATCTTCGTCTACGCCCCGCGGGTGGAAGGCATCCACCTGCGCTTCGGTTCGGTGGCCCGTGGCGGCCTGCGCTGGTCCGACCGCCGCGAGGATTTCCGCACGGAAGTGCTGGGCCTCGTGAAGGCGCAGATGGTGAAGAACACCGTCATCGTGCCGGTTGGTTCGAAGGGCGGCTTCTTCGTGAAGCGTCCGCCGCTGGGCGGCGACCGCGACGCGCAGCTGGCCGAGGGCATCGCCTGCTATCGCATGTTCATCAACGGCCTGCTGGACATCACCGACAACCTCGTCGAGGGCAAGGTGGTTCCGCCGCATGACGTCGTGCGCCATGACGAGGACGACCCGTACCTCGTGGTCGCGGCGGACAAGGGCACGGCCACGTTCTCCGACATCGCCAATGCCATCTCGACCGAACATGGCTTCTGGCTCGACGACGCCTTCGCCTCGGGCGGTTCCTATGGCTACGACCACAAGGGCATGGGCATCACGGCGAAGGGCGCCTGGGAATCGGTCAAACGCCATTTCCGCGCGCTGGGCCGGGATTGCCAGACCCAGGACTTCACCGTCGTGGGCGTCGGCGACATGTCCGGCGACGTGTTCGGCAACGGCATGCTGCTGTCCGAGCACATCCGCCTGCTGGCCGCGTTCGACCACCGCCACATCTTCCTCGACCCCAATCCCGACGCGGCGAAGTCGTTCGCCGAGCGCCAGCGCATGTTCGCGCTGCCGCGCTCTTCGTGGGACGACTACGACAAGTCGCTGATCTCGGCGGGCGGAGGCGTGTATCCGCGCAGCGCGAAGTCGATTCCTGTATCTCCGGAAGTACGTGCTGCGCTGGGCATCCGTGCCGACGTGACCCACATGGCGCCGAGCGATCTGCTCTCGGCGATCCTGAAGGCACCGGTCGACCTGCTCTGGAACGGTGGCATCGGCACCTACGTGAAGGCCACCAGCGAAACCCATGCCGACGTCGGTGACCGTGCCAACAACGCGCTGCGCGTCAACGGCAACGAACTGCGCTGCAAGGTGGTGGGGGAGGGCGGCAATCTCGGCATGACCCAGAAGGGCCGCATCGAGGCAGCCCAGGCCGGCGTGCTGCTGAACACCGACTTCATCGACAACTCCGCGGGCGTCGACACCTCCGACCACGAGGTGAACATCAAGATCCTGCTCAACGACGCCGTGCAGCGCGGTGAGCTCAGCTTCGAAGAGCGCAACCGCCAGCTGGCGGAGATGACCGACGAAGTGGCCCGCCTCGTGCTTTGGGACAACTACCGCCAGAACCAGGCCATCACGATGATGGAGCACCAGTCGGTGCGCCGCCTGGGCTCGATGGCCCACTTCATCGGCACGCTGGAAGCCGAAGGCCTGCTCGACCGCCAGGTGGAGTCGCTGCCGACAGCCGCCGAGCTGGCCGAGCGCAAGCTGCGCGGCCAGGGCATGACGCGTCCGGAACTGTCGGTGCTGCTTTCCTACGACAAGATCCGCCTGTTCCAGCAGCTGCTGGAATCGGACGTGCCGGAAGATCCGTACTTGTCGCGCGAGCTGGTGCGCTACTTCCCCGTGCCGCTGCACGAGAAATATGCCGGGCACATGCAGCGCCATCGCTTGAAGCGGGAGATCATCGCCACCGCGGTGACGAACTCGACGATCAACCGCATGGGCGCCACCTTCATGATGCGCATGCAGGAAGACACCGGCCAGGGTCCGGCGTCCATCGCCAAGGCCTATACGGCGGCGCGCGAGATCCTGGACGCCCGCGACCTCTGGGCCGAGATCGAGGCACTGGACGGCAAGGTGGCCGAAGACACGCAGATCGACGCGATCCTGCAGATCTGGTCACTGCTGCGTCACCTCACCCGCTGGCTGCTCAATCGTCCGGGCGGTTCGCTGGACATCGCCGCCAACGTGCACCGCTACGCGAGCGAGGTCACGGTGCTGCGCGAGGCATTGCCGGACGCCCTCACCGACACGGGGCGCGGCGACTTCGCCGCCAGCCAGGAGAAGTGGGAAGGCCTTGGCGTGCCGAATGCCCTGGCCGTCCGCCTGGCGCGGATTCCCGTGCTGCGCGCGGCGCTGGACATGGTCGAGGTGTCGAAACAGAGCGGCAAGTCCATCGCCACCGTGGCCACGGTGTTCTACGAACTGGCCGAAGCGCTGGACCTCGACTGGCTGCGTGGGCAGATCGAAGCCCTGCCGGTGGAAGGCGCGTGGCACGCGCAAGCCCGCGGTTCGCTGCTGGACGAACTCAACGCCCAGCATCGCGCCCTCGCCCTGCAGGTACTTGGCGTTGCCGGCGACCGTACCGACGTCAGCCCGGTCAAGGTCTGGCTGGATCGCGACGACGCCACGCTGAAGTACACCCGCGCGATGCTTGCGGAAATCCTCACCCAGAACGCGGACTACCCGATCGCCTCGGTCGCCGTCCGCCGCCTGGCCCAGCTGGCGCAGATCCCGGTGTGACGGCGAACATGTAGGAGCGCGCCTGCGCGCGACATCTTTTGAGGCCCTGTCCCGGAACTGGCGCGCGAGCCTGGGGACTGCGGCGAAAAGATGTCGCGCGCGGGGCGCGCTCCTACTAAGCTCGGGGTTGGACCCGGAAGCCCGAAGCCCCATGCGCCTAGCCTTCGTCGCCAGCGAAACCGAAGTCGCCCAACGCGCCCGTGCCGCCCTGATCAAGCGCTACGCCGGCGTGGAGCCGGGCGAAGCCGACATCATCGTGTCGCTGGGTGGCGACGGCTTCATGCTGCGCACCCTGCACGCGCACCGGACCCTCGGCGTACCGTTCTACGGCATGAAGCTGGGACGGCTCGGCTTCCTGATGAACCAGCACGAGCTGGCCCACCTCCCTGAGCGCATCGAGAAGGCGCACCCGGCCGTGCTGCATCCATTGGAAATGCACTGCACCTGCTGCGACGCCTCGGAACACCGCGCACTCGCCTTCAACGAGGTGGCGCTCCTGCGCCAGAGCAACCAGGCCGCCCACCTGCAGGTTCGCCTCAACGGCGAGGTGAAGCTCGACGAGCTCGTCTGCGACGGCATCCTCGTCTGCACGCCCGCCGGCTCCACCGCCTACAACCTGTCCGCGCACGGGCCGATCCTGCCCCTGGACGCCAACGTGCTGGCGCTCACCCCGATCAGCCCGTTCCGTCCCCGCCGCTGGCGTGGCGCCATCCTTCCGCATGCCACCCGGGTGGGTTTCGACACGAGGGACACGAACAAGCGGCCGATCAGCGCCACCGCCGACTTCCACGAGGTTCGCGACGTGCGCACGGTCGAGATCCGGCAGTCGCGCCGGAACGCCGTGCGCCTCCTGTTCGATCCCGAGCACAACCTGCAGCAACGTATCCTCGATGAGCAGTTCGCCCCATGACCGGTCCCGACGACAAGCAACACGTTCCGGGCGGTTCCGACCCGAACCGCAGCACCGCTGCCGCCCCCGATGCGGGAAGCGCGCTGGCACACGAACGCCCCGCCCCGAGTGCGCACGCGGCCTCATCGGTGAGCGACAACCGCCTCGTCGTGGCGATTTCCTCCCGCGCACTGTTCGACATGGGCGACAGCCACGAGTTGTTCGAGCGCGAAGGGCTGGACGCCTATCGTGCTTACCAGATCGAACACGAAGACGAACTGCTGAAACCGGGCGTGGCGTTCCCGCTGGTGCAGAAGCTGCTGGGTCTGAACGCGCTGTCCGGCGACGTGCCGGCCGTGGAAGTGATCCTGCTATCCCGCAACTCGGGCGATACGGGACTGCGCATCTTCAATGCGATCCAGCATTACAAGCTCGGCATTTCGCGCGCCGCGTTTACCAGCGGGGCACCCACCTCCGATTACATCGCGCCTTTCCGCGCGGACCTGTTCCTCTCCGCCAACGCTGAGGACGTGGGCCGCGCGTTGCGCGCGGGCGTCGCCGCGGCGACGATCCTCCCTTCCACGGCGCCGCAGCGTTCGAGCGAACAGCTGCGCATCGCCTTCGACGGCGACGCGGTGATCTTCGGCGACGAGGGCGAACGGGTCTCGAAAGAGCAGGGTCTGGACGCCTTTCACCGCAACGAGAGCGAGCGTTGGGCGGAGCCCCTGTCGGGCGGGCCCTTCCGTGGTTTCCTCGCCGCCTTGCACCGCCTGCAGGCCGCGTTCCCCGCGGAAACTTCGCCGATCCGCACCGCGCTGGTCACGGCGCGTTCCGCGCCGGCGCACAAGCGCGTGATCCTCACGCTGCGCCGCTGGGGCGTGCGCATCGACGAAGCCTTGTTCCTCGGCGGCCGCGACAAGGGCCCGTTCCTCGATGCCTTCGGCGCCGACATCTTCTTCGACGATTCCCCGGCGAACGTGGAATCGGCACGCAAGCACGTGGCGACCGGCCACGTCCCGCACGGCGTCTCGAATTCGTAAGAGCGACTGTAGGAGCGCGCCTGCGCGCGACATGTTTTGGGGCCATGCCCCGGAGCTGGCGCATGAACCTCATGACCGTGGCGAAAATCTGTCGCGCGCAGGCGCGCTCCTACACAGTCACCGCCAGTGACGCCAATGTGGCCGCCCCCAAGGTGGGGGCAGACGGTAGTCACCGTCAGACGATATTCGTCCAGCGCCACCATTGGGTCTTTTTCTCTTCGCGCACGAAGGTGAAGAGTCCCGCGCCGAGGATCATCGCGATGCCCACGAACATCGGCCAGTCCAGGTGGTCGTGGAACAGCAGGTAGCCGAACAGGATCGCCCATAGCATCTGGCTGTACTGCGTGGGCGCGACGCGGTTGGCGGGCGCATGCTGGGTCGCCAGCATCAGCAGCACGGCGCCGGCCGCGGCGAACAGTCCGTAACCCAGCAGCAGGAACCACTGATGCGCGTCTGGCCAGGCGAAGTGCGGCAGCATCATGATGAAGCCCGCCACCATCGGCCCCACGACACCGGCGCCGTAAAGGGTGATGCGTTTTTCCGTCGCCCCGGCCATGCGCAGCGCCACGATCGACAAGGCGCCGGCCAGGCCGCACACGATCGCGGCCACATGTCCCGTGCCCAGGTGACGGAAGCCCGGCCGCAGCACGACCAGTACACCCAGGAAGCCCACGATCACGGCCGACCAGCGCCGCCAGCCCACGTGCTCGCGCAGGAAGACCACCGAGAGGATGGTCACGAAGATGGGCAGGAGGAAGATCAGCGAAAACGCCTCGGCCATCGGCAGAGCCGTGAAGGCCATCACTGCGGTCACGTTGCCGATGGCGCCGGCCGTGGCCCGGAGTAGCCAGAGCCCCGGCATCTTCGACACCACCACCTCGCTCCAGCGGTCGCCCGGTTTCTTGAGGAAGGGCAGGGCGGCCATGGCCAGGATGGCGCCGAAGAAGACGGCCTCGTAGGCCGGCAGGCTGCCTTCGAGCGATTTCACGAAGGCGTCGCTCCACGCATAGGCCGCGTAGCAGGCGAAGCCCAGGAGTACGCCTTTGAACATGGTAAGGATCCGGCGGGCAGGAGACCCCATTATGTGGCCAGCCCGGTGTGCGGATTGTTGCGGCCCGCCATGACCGTGCCCGGACCCATGGCTACAATCGGGGGTTTCCGGCTGCCCAAAGCAAGAGTCCCCGCATGGCCCATCGTCTCGACCCGCTCGATCTCTACGACGTCCGTTCGCTGCTCACCGACGAGGAGCGCGCCGTGCAGGACGCCGTCGGCCGTTTCGTCGACGAAAAGGTCCTGCCGATCATCGGCGATGCCTTCGACCAGGGCCGCTTTCCCTCCGAACTGGTGCCCGAGATCGCCTCGCTCGGCCTGCTCGGCGCCACGCTGCCCGAGGAATACGGCTGCGCCGGCATGAATGGCGTGAGCTACGGCCTGATCTGCCAGGAGCTGGAACGTGGCGATTCCGGCCTGCGCAGCTTCGCTTCGGTGCAGAGCTCGCTGTGCATGTATCCGATCTTCGCCTACGGCTCGGAACAGCAGAAGCGCGAATACCTGCCGAAGATGGCCGCGGGCGAGATCATCGGCTGTTTCGGCCTCACCGAGCCGCACGGCGGCTCCGATCCGGCGAACATGAAGACCGTCGCGCGCAAGGACGGCGGCGACTGGGTGATCAACGGCGCCAAGATGTGGATCACCAACGGCAACCTCGCCCACATCGCCATCGTCTGGGCGCAGACCGATGACGGCATCCAGGGTTTCATCGTCCCGACATCGACGAAGGGCTTCGCCGCGCAGGAAGTGCACAAGAAGATGAGCCTGCGCGCCTCGGTTACCTCCGCGCTGTTCTTCGACGACGTGCGCGTGCCGGACAGCGCGCGCCTGCCGAACGTGAAGGGCCTGAAGGGTCCGCTGGGCTGCCTCAACCAGGCGCGTTACGGCATCACCTGGGGCCCCATCGGCGCAGCGCAGGCGTGCCTCAGGGAAGTGCTCGACTACACCGCGCAGCGCGTATTGTTCGGCCGCCCCCTCGCGGCCAACCAGGCGGTGCAGCTGAAGCTGGCCGACATGGCCCGTCGCATCACCACCGCGCAGCTGCTGTCGCTGCAGCTCGGCCGGCTCAAGGATGCCGGCCGGCTGCAGCCGACCCAGGTGTCACTGGCCAAGTGGAACAACGTGCGCATGGCCCTGGACATCGCGCGCGAGTGCCGCGACGTCCTCGGCGGCGCCGGCATCACCACGGAGCATTCGGCGATCCGCCACGCACTGAACCTGGAATCGGTCATTACCTACGAAGGCACCGAGACCGTCCACCAGCTGGTGGTCGGCCGCGAGCTTACCGGCATCAACGCATTCTGAGGTCCGCATGCACGGCCTGCGCATCGAGACGGACCGGCTGATCCTGCGGCCCACGGCGGCGGACGATTTCGACGCCTGGGCCGAGTGCATGGCCGACCCGGAAGTGAACCGGTTCCTCGGCGGGCCGCAGCCCCGAGCGATCGCCTGGCGCAACTTCATGACCATGGCGGGCTGCTGGAGCCTCCAGGGCTTCGGGATGTTCTCCGTGATCGAGCGATCCAGCGGCCGCTGGGTGGGCCGTCTGGGCCCCTGGCATCCCGAGGGATGGCCGGGGCACGAGATCGGCTGGGGCCTGTTGCGGGAGACCTGGGGCAAGGGCTATGCCACCGAGGGTGCCGCTGCCTCCATGGACTGGGCCTTCGACACGCTCGGCTGGACCGAGGTCATCCACTCCATCAGCCCTGAGAACCACGCATCCATCGGTGTCGCCAGGAAGCTCGGCTCGACCCTGTTGGGGCCGGGCAAGCTCCCGGCGCCGTTCGAGGACGACGTGGTCGATTTATGGGGGCAGACGCGCGAGCAATGGTTCGCCCGCCGTCGCCGTTGATTCCTCCCATGCGAGCAACCGCCTTGAACGCTACCGTATCCACCGGGCCCACCATCTACGGCTGGCGCCCTTCCGGCAACTGCTACAAGTTGCAGCTCCTCCTGGACATGCTCGGCCGCCCGTACCGGTGGATCGACACGGTGACCACCGAGGGCGCCACGCGCACGCCCGAATTCCTCGCGTTGAATCCGAACGGCAAGGTGCCCTTGCTCGTGCTGGAGGATGGGCGGCGCCTCGCCGAATCCAACGCGATCCTCTGCTACCTCGCGGAAGGCACGGATTACCTGCCGCGCGATGCGTGGGAGCGGGCGCGCACGCTGCAATGGCTGTTCTTCGAACAGTACAGCCATGAACCCTATATCGCGGTGGCGCGCTTCGTCTGCCGCTGGCTGCCCGAGGACCATGAGCGCCGTGCCGAGTTGCCTCGCCTTCGCGAGCGGGGCGCCACGGCGCTGGACGTGATGGAACGCCATCTCGCCCAGGAGCCCTGGTTCAGCGGCGGCGTCTTCGGCGTCGCGGACATCGCGCTCTTCGCGTATACCCATTGCGCTTCCGAGGCTGGTTTCGACCTCGGCCGCTGGCCGCAGGTCGGCGCATGGCTGGAGCGTGTCCGCGCCCAGCCCGGTTTCACCCCGATGGTCGCCTGATTCCCTCCTTCCCGCCGAGCTCTCCATGTCCGTTCCGCAACCCATCGCCGCCCGTCACAAGGGCTTCAACCGCGCCGAGATCGTCGACCAGAACTTCGTCGAGTTCGTGCAGTCGTGGCAAGGGGACGTCGCGCGCGCGCCGCGCGACGACGAACCCGTGCTGCCGGGCAGCGCGCTTGACGCGCGGGGTTTCCGCGAACTGCTGGAGTCGCAGCTGATCAGCCGCCACCTCGACCTGATGGCGCGCGTGCTGCGCGTGCAGAACAAGGTGTTCTACACCATCGGCTCGTCGGGACACGAAGGCAACGCCATGGTGGCGCGGCTGACCCGGCACACCGATCCGGCGTTCCTGCATTACCGCAGCGGCGGATTCATGGCGGAACGTTTCCGCAAGCTGCCCGGGATGGATCCGGTCATGGATTCCGCGCTTTCGTTCGCCGCGAGCAGCGAGGATCCTGCCTCGGGTGGCCGGCACAAGGTATGGGGAAGCAAGCCGCTGTGGGTGCTGCCGCAGACCTCCACCATCGCTTCGCACCTGCCCAAGGCGCTCGGCACGGCCATCGCGATCGAGCAGGCCGGCCGCATCGGGCACGCCCTGCCGGTACCCGGCGACGCCATCGCGATCTGCTCTTTCGGCGACGCGTCCTCCAACCACGCGACGGCACAGACGGCCTTCAACGCGGCCGCCTGGACGGCTTACCAGAAGCTGCCGGCACCCGTGCTCTTCGTATGCGAGGACAACGGTATCGGCATTTCGGTGAAGACGCCGAGCGGATGGGTGGCTAACAACTTCCGCCATCGTCCCGGCCTCGATTATTTCTATGCCGATGGCCTGGACCTCGCCGGCGGCTATGCCGACGTGCAGCGTGCGGTCGAACATTGCCGCAGCACGCGGCGGCCGACCTTCCTGCACCTCGGCACCACTCGCATCATGGGCCACGCCGGCACGGACTTCGAGATCGAATGGCGTTCGGTGGAGGAACTGGTGGCGCTGGAAGCCACCGATCCGCTGCTGCGTAGTGCCGGCATCGCGCTCGCCTCGGGACTCTACGACCGCGACGCGCTGTTGGACCTGTACGAGGCCACGCGCAAGCGTTGCTTCGAGGCGGCGGAAGAGGCCGATCGCCGGCCCCGGCTCACCCGCCTCGAGGACGTGATGGCACCGCTGGCGCCGTATTCGCCGGATGCCGTTCGCAGCGAAGCCACCCGTGTCGCGGAGGCCGCCGAGCGCGAGCGTGTGTTCGGCGGCACGGACAAGCTGCCGGAGAAGCAGCCGCCCCGGCACCTGGCGATTCAGATCGGCCAGGCGCTGCACGATCTGATGGCCAAGTATCCGGAGAGCCTGCTGTTCGGCGAAGACGTGGCCCAGAAGGGCGGCGTGTATACGGTGACGAAGGGCCTGCACAAGGCCTTCCGCAATGCGCGCGTGTTCAACACGCTGCTCGACGAAACGATGATCCTGGGTCTCGCGCAGGGCTACGCGAACATGGGCATGCTGCCTCTGCCCGAGATCCAGTACCTCGCGTATTTCCACAATGCCTGCGACCAGATCCGTGGCGAGGCCGCCTCGTTGCAGTTCTTCTCGAACGGGCAATACCGCAACCCGATGCTGATGCGCGTGGCATCGCTGGGCTACCAGCGCGGCTTCGGCGGCCATTTCCACAATGACAATTCGATCGCCGCACTACGCGACATCCCCGGCCTCGTGGTCGGCTGTCCGAGCCGCGGCGACGACGCTGCCACGATGCTGCGCACGATGGCCGCCCTGGCCAAGGTGGACGGTCGCGTCACCGCCTTCCTGGAGCCGATCGCCCTGTACATGACCAAGGACCTGTACGAAGCGGGCGACGGCCAGTGGCAGTTTGCCTATCCGGCACCGGACGAAGCGATGCCGTTCGGGGAAGGCCGTGTGTATGACGAGGCCGCCGGCGACCTCGTGATCTTCACCTTCGGCAACGGCGTCCCGATGAGCTTGCGTGCCGCCCGGCGCATCGAAACCGAGCGCGGCTGGAAGGTGCGCGTGGTGGACCTGCGCTGGCTGGTCCCGCTCAACGACGCCTTCATCGCGAGGCAGGCCGCCAGTGCAAAGCGCATCCTGGTAGTGGACGAAGGCCGCAAGAGCGCGGGCGTGGGCGAGGGCGTGATCACGGCCATCGTCGAAGCCGGCCTGGGCCACCTTCCGCTTCGGCGCGTGGTCGGTGCAGACACGTTCACGCCCCTGGCGGGCGCGGCGTTCCTGGTCCTGCCCGGCGATGACGACATCGTGGCCGCCGCAGCCGAACTGTAGGAGCGCGCCCTGCGCGCGCGACACCTTTTGGGGCCGCGAGCAACAGGGCCTGCTGCTTCTCGCGAAAAGCTGTCGCGCGTAAGACGCACTCCTACCCGACTTCCGAGCGGCGAACCAGCACAGGCCCGACATGCCCCGCGCATATCGCCCGGTTTCGCCCGGCCAGCTTCGCCTGGTACATCGCCGCGTCTGCCCGTTCCACCAGCGACTGCACGGTGTCGGCAGGCATGCGCATGGCCACGCCAATGGATACCGTCAGCATGTCCGCCGTGCTCACGTGCACGTCGAGCCGATGGACGCGGCGGCACAGGCGCGTGGCGATCTGCATGGCGTTTTCCTTGTCCACGCCCTGGAGCAGCGCGACGAATTCCTCGCCGCCATAGCGGCCGACCAGGTCGGAGGGGCGCAGCTCCTGGCGCAACGCGGCGGCCACTGACACGAGGGCCTCGTCGCCAGCCGCGTGACCGTGCCGGTCGTTGAGCGCCTTGAAATGGTCCAGGTCGAAGAACAGCACCGCCACCGGCCGTGCAAGGCCTTGCTCGAGTACCTCCAGCGCCGCCTCGGTCCAGGCGCGGCGATTGAGCAGGCCGGTGAGCGGGTCGCTGTCGGCCAGTTCGCGCGCACGGTCGCGGTCGTGGCGGATGGTGAGGGCGCGGTCCGAGAGGCCGATGGACAGCACGATGGCCTCGAAGGCGCCCATGCCGATCGCCGCGTCGGGCAGCCAGGGCGCACCCGCCAGCATGCCCTGCTGCTGCGCCCCGCAGAGCGCGGTGAGGATGAGCAGGGGCGTCCAGCCGACCAGGAAGAACCAGGCATGGCGGGAGCCGCGAGCGGCGGCGAGCGCGCCGGCCACCAGGAGCAGGAGGGCGCCAAGCAGGACCAGCGGCTGCAGCAGCAGCTGCGCCATGCCGACCAGGATGCCGACGCCCGTGGCGCGCAGGACGATCAGGACGGGCATCACGACGGCGAACGACAGCACCGGCGTGCGCAGCAGGGGCACGTACTCGTCGACGCGGGCAAAGCGAAGCATGAAAAGGGCCGCGAAGGACACCGACAGCGCGGTGGCGGCCGCGCCCAGGTTGTCCGCCATCCCGGCGAGCGACTCCAGTTCCAGCGGATGGAAGACGAAGCCTGAGCGGAGCCCCTGGATCAGCGCATAGCAGACCAGGTAGGCCGCATACCAGCCGAAGGTCATGTCGCGCAGGATGAGGGCGAAACACAGCGCCATGAGCGCCATCGTCATCATCACGGCAAACGAGCCGGTCGCGAACACCATCCAGCTTCCGTCGTCGGTGAGGTAGTTGGGCCAGGAATCCATCGAGATCGTCACCGCGCCTGGCGCCGCGCCGCCCTGGAACTTGAGCAGGAGCGGACGCGAGGCGGGGATGGACTCCGGCACGTCGAAAATCAGCCGGCCGTGGCCGTGCAGCGGCGGCCCGAAATCTTCCAGCGACGTGGTGGCGACCAGGGTATTGCCGTCGTACAGCGACACGGCGCCCATGCCCGGATGGCGGACGCTGAGGACGCGGTCCCCGCTGGACCAGGGCGGCGGCGTGCGTACGACCACCCAGGTGCCGTCCGGCGAATTGGGCAGGATCTGCAGGCGGGCCGGATCGAAGGATGGAAACGGGCGCTGGGCAGCCTCGGCGAGGACCTCGGCCGGTTGGTCGCCGGGGCGGACCTCCCTGAACTCGGTCAGGAGCGACGTCGCTCCCGCGGCACCCGCGAAACAGAGACCACAGACTAGCGTCATCTGCAGGAGACGAAGGATCCACCCGTGCTGCCGGTTGCAGAAACGCATTCCGATACCCGCGACAAGCTTAGGCGCACCTCCCCGGTGCGCGGCGTGGATCCGGAAGCGTTTCCAGAGAAAGCCCGTCTCCCCCTGAACTGCGGGGCCATTGTGCCTCGCCCGCGAGAGAATGTCGCCTTGGCCGTTGGGGTTAGGTGAAAGTCCGGGGGTCGGGACTGCCGGGGGCCGCGATGCCCCCAAAGCGCTCCAGCAGCTGGGTCTGCGCATCCCGCACCGGCTGGCCGGACTGCGGCTGCAGCAGGGTGTACCCCCCGTCGGCCTGCTGGACCCAGGCCGAGTGATTATCGGCCAGGTACAGGTCCAGTTCGCGCCTGATCCGCTGGCGCAGCTTCTTGCCCTCCACCGGGAAGCAGGTTTCCACGCGCCGCTCCAGGTTGCGCTCCATGAGGTCGGCGCTGGCCAGGAAGAGGTCGGGCTCGCCGTCGTTGAGGAACCAGTAGACCCGGCTGTGCTCGAGGAAGCGGCCGACCACGGAGCGCACGCGGATGTTCTGCGAGACCCCGGGGATACCCGGGCGCAGGCAGCACATGCCACGCACGATCAGGTCGATCTTCACCCCCGCCTGGCTGGCGCGGTAGAGCGCGCGGATCACCTTCGGATCGGTGATCGCGTTGATCTTGCAGACGATCTCCGCTTTTTTCCCGGCCGCGGCATGGGCCGCCTCGCGGGCGATGAGGTCGAGCAGGCCCTTCTTCAGGGTGAACGGCGCATAGAGCATGCGCTTCATCTTCAGGGCCTTGCCCATGCCGGTGAGCAGGCGGAACAGGCGGTGCACGTCGTCGCAGAGCGCCTCGTCCGAAGTCAGCAGGCTGTAATCGGTGTAGAGGCGCGCATTGCCGGAGTGGTAATTGCCCGTGCCCAGGTGGGCGTAGCTCACCAGCTTGCCGGCTTCGCGCCGTTGCACGAGCATCAGCTTCGCATGTGTCTTCACCCCCACCACGCCGTAGGTCACGACGGCTCCGGCCTGCTGCAGGCGCGAGGCGAGGCTGAGGTTGGACTCCTCGTCGAAGCGCGCGCGCAGTTCCACCACCGCGGTGACTTCCTTGCCCGCCCGCGCGGCTTCCACCAGCGCGTCCACGATCTCGGAATTCGCGCCGCTGCGGTACAGCGTCTGCTTGATGGTGAGCACCTGCGGGTCCTTGGCCGCCTGGCGCAGGAAGTCGACCACCGGAGAGAACGATTCGAACGGGTGGTAGAGCAGGATGTCCTGCTTGCCGATCACCGTGAACATGTCTTCCGCTTCGGCCAGTGCCTTGGGCAGCGCCGGCACGAAGGCAGGAAACTGCAGGCGCGCATACGCCGGCTGCAGCGTCATCTCGAACAGGCGGGCGAGGTTCACTGGCCCGTTCACTTCGTACAGCGCATCGGCTTCCAGCGAGTACTGCTTCAGCAGGTAATCGACCAGCGGCTTGGGGCAGTTATCGGCCACCTCGAGGCGCACGGCGTCGCCGTAGCGGCGCGAGAACAGTTCGCCGCGCAGCGTGCGCGCGAGGTCCTCGACGTCTTCCGGATCGATGGTGAGATCGGCGTTGCGGGTGAGGCGGAACTGGTAGGAACCAAGCACGCGCATGCCCGGGAAGAGATCGTCGGCATGCGCATGGATGATGGACGACAGCAGCACGTAGTTGTCGCCGCCCTCGCACACCTCCGCCGGCAGCTGGATGAGGCGCGGCAGGATGCGTGGCGCCGGCACGATGGCCAGGCCGGAATCGCGGCCGAAGGCGTCGGCACCTTCCAGCTGGACGATGAAGTTGAGGCTCTTGTTCACCAGGCGCGGGAACGGATGCGTCGGGTCGAGGCCGATCGGCGTGACCAGCGGCGCCACCTCGTTGCGAAAATAGCGGCGCACCCAGACCTTCTGCTTGTGCGTCCACTGGTTGCGCCGGACGATGCGGATGCCTTCCTCCGCGAGGGCGGGAAGGATCTTCTCGTTGAGGATGGCGTACTGACGCTCGATCTGCCGGTGCGCCACCTCCGAGATTTCGGCGAGCGCACGGCGCGGCGGAATGCCGTCGGCGCCGATCATTTCGTGATCGAAGGCGATCTGCTGCTTCAGCCCGGCCACCCGGATCTCGAAGAACTCGTCCATGTTGGACGAGAAGATCAGCAGGAACTTGAGCCGTTCGATCAACGGCTTCGACTCGTCCAATGCCTGATCGAGCACGCGGATGTTGAACTGCAGCTGCGACAGCTCGCGATGGACGTACAGTGCCGGGTCGTTGAGATCGATATCCGGCGCGTCCACGGGCGTGGCCTGCCGGGCGGCGCCCTTCGCGGTGGTGGCGCTGGCGGCTTCGTTCGGTGGCGTCATCGTGTCCAAGCGGTGTCCTCGTCGCGGATCGCGACGCCCCCATGGTACGCCGCCCGCGGAAGCGTATGACGGTAGCCTTACAGCTCCGTGACACGGTCCTCCCGGACTTTCACCGGCCTAAACAATGAGTGGTTCGGGTTCCAGTACCACGCCGAATTTCGCCTGCACACCGGCGATCACCTTCTGTGCGAACGCCCACAGCTGCGGCCCGGTGGCCTTGCCATGGTTCACCAGCACCAGGGCGTGGCGGTTCGACATGCCCGCATCGCCGTCGCGTTCGCCCTTGAAACCGGCGGCTTCGATGAGCCAGCCCGCGGAGATCTTGGCCGTCCCGCCGGTATGCGGCCACACTGGCAGCCCGGGGTGGGCGAGGGCGAGCGCGTCCGCCTGCGCGGCGGGCACGATGGGGTTCTTGAAGAAGCTTCCGGCGTTACCGATGACGGCCGGATCGGGAAGCTTGCGCGAGCGCAGGCGGACCACGGCTTCGGCTACGTGGTAGGGCGTGGCTCGGGCCACGCCCAGCTTTTCCACTTCCTCGCGGATGCCGGCATAGTCCAGCGACAGCGGGCGCTCGCGCGGAAGCGCGAACGTGACCGCCACCACGATCCAGCGGCCAGGCTGCTGCTTGAAGGTGGAATCGCGATAGGAAAAGGCACATGCGGCCTTGTCCAGCACGACGAACTCGCCCTTGTGCGTATCCCAGGCTTCCACGGTGTCGATGAATTCCGCGACCTCGACGCCGTATGCGCCGATGTTCTGGATGGGCGACGCTCCGACCGTTCCCGGAATCAGGATGAGGTTCTCCAGGCCGGCATACCCCTGGCCCAGTGACCAGCGGACGAAATCGTCCCAGCGCTCGCCCGCTGCGACACGGATAAGCACGCGGTCGTCGCGCTGGAAGGTTTCCACGCCGCGGGTCGCCATCGCCAGTACCGTGCCGTCGATATCGCCCTTGATGAGCAGATTGCTGCCTTCGCCCAGCACGAGGACCTTGCCGGCCTTCACGGCGGGGTACGCGAGCAGTTCCGGAATCTTCATCGGATCGCGCACTTCGGCGAGAAGTTTTGCGCGCGCATCGACCCGCAGCGTGTTGCGGCCACCGAGCGGCGCGTCGCTGGCGAGGGTGAACCCGCCCATGTCGACCGGTCCGTTGTTCATGCCAGGATCCCGCGCCGGCGGATTTCCGCGACCGCTTCCGCGATCAGCTTCGGCCCGCGATAGACGAGGCCCGAGTAGACCTGCACCAGCGCCGCGCCCGCTTCCATTTTTTCGGCCGCCGTATCGCCGTCGAGGATGCCACCGACGCCGACGATCGGCAGCTTGTCGCCCAGCCGCGCGCGCATGCCGCGGAGGACGGCCGTGGATTTCGCGAAGAGCGGCCGGCCGGAGAGGCCGCCGCTCTGCTGGGCATTCGGATCGCCCGCCACCTCGGCACGGTCGATGGTCGTATTCGTGCAGATGACGCCGTCGATGCCCGAGGCGAGCAGCACGTCGGCGATCGCATCGAGTTCGGCTTCGGAAAGATCAGGCGCGATCTTCAGCAGCATGGGCTTGCGCTTGCCGTGCTGCGCGGCGAGGCGCTCCTGTGCGTCGCGCAGCACGCCGATGAAGCGGCGCAGCGTTTCCTCTTCCTGCAGGTCGCGCAGGCCCTGGGTATTGGGCGAGGAAATGTTCACGGTGATGTAGCTGGCCAGCGGATAGGCACGCTCGAGGCACAGCAGGTAATCGTCGATGGCACGCTCGTTCGGCGTGTCCTTGTTCTTGCCGATGTTGATGCCGAGCACGCCGCGGAAGGCGGCCTTCTCCACGTTGCGTACCAGTGTGTCGATGCCGCCGTTGTTGAAGCCGAGCCGGTTGATCACGGCCTCGTGCGCGGGCAAGCGGAACATGCGCGGCTTGTCGTTGCCAGCTTGCGGACGCGGCGTGACCGTGCCGATTTCCACGAAGCCGAAGCCGAGCGCGGCAAGGCCGTCGAGATGCTCTCCGTTCTTGTCCAGTCCGGCGGCGAGCCCTACCGGGTTCGGAAAATCGATGCCGAAGGAACGCACGGGAAGGTCGGACGGGGGTGTCGCGATCCATCCGGAGAGGCCGCTACGCTGCGCGACGTCCGAGGCGTACAGGGTGAGGCCGTGCGCGGTCTCGGCATCCAGCTTGAAGAGCAGGGGGCGGATCAGGTCGTACATCAGGCATCCGGTCGACCCGCGAAGATGCGGGTGTCGTAATCGAAATCGACCGTGCCGCCGTCCTGTGTCGCGTCGAAGAGCGCGCGCAGGGCGTGGAGCATCGGCTCGTGGTTGGGGTGGCCCGGCTTGGGCGCGTAGGAGGATGACATGAGGCGCCCGAGCAGGGCGTCGTAATCCAGCTTCTGTCCGTGGGGCACGCTGGCCATGCCGCGGTAACCCTTGCCGAACCAGCGCGCCATGGACTCGTCGTCGGTATAGCGTTCGGCCACGCCGAGGTAATCGAGGCCATATTCGAGCAGCAGGCGCTCGTAGCCTTCCAGGAACGGCGTGCCGACCAGCCGGCGCGAATTCCAGAACACGGCGACGAGCCCGTGGGGCGAGAGGATGCGCGCGAATTCCCGGCGTACCTTCTCCTTGTCGAACCAGTGGAACGCCTGCGCGGCGATGACCAGGTCCACCGAACCGCCGGCAAGGCCGGTGGCTTCGGCGCTGCCGTCCACGGCGTGGAAGCGGCCCTCGCTACCGAGCCAGCGCTCCGCCGCCGCGCGCATGGCGGCATTCGGTTCGACGGCCGTGACGCGGTGGCCGGCATCCAGGAACAGCTTGCTGGAAATGCCGGTGCCCGCGCCGATATCGGCCACGCTCCAGTCGGGATGGACACCCAGCCCGCGTAGCCAGTCGACCAGCGCCCGCGGGTAGTCCGGCCGGTAGCGGACATAGTCCTCGACGCGGTCGGAGAAGCGTTCCGTGGAGCGCAGGTCGTTCATGGCATCACCCGTTGCTTCAGAACTCGAACTTGATGCCCTGTGCCAGCGGCAAGGCGTCGGAGTAGTTGATGGTGTTGGTCTGGCGGCGCATGTAAACCTTCCACGCGTCCGAGCCCGACTCGCGGCCGCCGCCGGTTTCCTTTTCGCCACCGAAGGCCCCGCCGATCTCCGCACCCGAGGTGCCGATGTTCACGTTGGCGATGCCGCAGTCCGAACCGGCGGTGGAGAGATACTGCTCGGCTGCCTTCAGGTCCTGCGTGAAGATGGCGGAGGACAGGCCCTGCGGCACGGCGTTTTGCTGTGCGATGGCCTCGTCCAGCGTGTCGAACGGCATGACGTAGAGGATCGGCGCGAAGGTCTCCGTCTGCACCACCTCATCTGCATTGTCGAGGCCGGTGATGATCGTCGGCAGCACGAAGTTGCCCTTGCGATCGGTGAGGGCCTTGCCGCCGGTGCGCACGGTGCCGCCGGCGGCCTTGGCCTTCTCAATGGCGCCGAGGAAGGCCTGCACGGCTTCCGGGCTGTTCAGCGGGCCCATGAGCGTGGTGGACAGGGTCGGGTCGCCGATCTTCTGCTCCACCTGGCCGTAGGCCTTCACCAGCGTGTCCACCACGGCATCGTGGATGGACGCGTGCACGAACAGGCGGCGCGTGGTGGTGCAGCGCTGACCGGCGGTACCGACGGCGCCGAACACGATCGCGGGAATGGCCAGCTTCAGATCCGCCGACTTGTCGAGGATGATGGCGTTGTTGCCGCCCAGTTCGAGCAGGCTGCGGCCCATGCGTTTCGCCACGCGCTCGCCGACCATGCGACCGACCTTGGTGGAGCCGGTGAAGCTGATGAGCGGGATGCGCTTATCGTCGACGAAGGCCTGGGCCAGGTCGCTGCCGGCGTCGTTGAAGAGGAAGAAGATGTCCGGGAAGCCGCCTTCCTTGAGCGCCTCGTTGCAGATCTTCATCGTGGCGATGGCCGAGAGCGGCGTCTTCGGCGACGGCTTCCAGATGCAGATGTCGCCGCAGATCGCGGCCAGGAACGCGTTCCAGGCCCACACGGCCACCGGGAAGTTGAACGCGCTCACGATGCCAACCAGGCCGATGGGATGCCACTGCTCGTACATGCGGTGTCCCGGGCGCTCGGAGTGCATGGTGTTGCCGTAGAGCATGCGGCTCTGGCCGACGGCGAAATCGGCGATGTCGATCATCTCCTGCACTTCGCCGTCGCCTTCCGGCTTGATCTTGCCCATCTCGAGCGCGACCAGCGAACCCAGCGCATCTTTATGCTTGCGCAGCGCCTCACCGCACAGGCGCACGGCTTCGCCGCGGCGCGGGGCAGGGACGGTGCGCCACACGGCGAACGCTTCCTGCGCACGCTGCAAGATCGTCTCGTAATCGGCCGCACTGGACGCCTGCACCGTCGCGATGACCTCGCCGGTCGCCGGATTCACCGGGCTGAGCGTGCCGGCGTCGCTGGTGCCGGCCCATTGGCCGCGGCCCAGGTAGGTGCCGGACTCGGTGGCGTTGAGGCCGAGCGCTGCGAGGATCTTGGCGGACATGGGTGCTCCTATGACGGCACGGATAAAACCGCGATTCTAGCAAACAGCCCCTTCACGTCCCGTTGTGCGGCGCAGGACGGATGTCGTGATGGCGTCTGCATCGCCCGTTCCTGCGACGACTTCGCAAAGACGCGCGCAAGTCCATGCTGCACCTGAACTTCTCCAGCAGGCGGCCCGCTCTATGACCCGCGTCTACGAGATTCCCTACCAGCCCGACGAAGGCGCCACCTGGACGGTGTGCGTGGAAGGCCGCCCCATCGGGCGTTTCAGCTCCCGCTTCGACGCCCTGCGAGCCGCGGTCAACCGCGCTTCCGCCGAGGGGGGGGACGCCAGCATCGGGATCGAGGGCGCCGACGGCGTCTGGAGGCCGTTCGGCAGCGACGCCAAACGGCCCGCGCAGTTGCCGCCGCTGCCGCCGAGGCGGTTTTCGGTCGTTCGCTGAGGCATGGCAAGATTCCCGTCGCCGCCAGTGCGGTCCGACAGGAAGATTCCCCAGCCATGGCTACGCCCACGCTCCCCGACATCACCACATCCAAAGCTTCGTGCCATTGCGGTGCCGTCCAATTCACGGTGACGCTGACCGACGGCTTGCGCACTGCCCGCCGCTGCAATTGCTCTTACTGCCGCATGCGTGGCGCGGTGGCCGTGTCCGCCCCACTCCACGGCATCGTCGTCGAGCAGGGCGAGGACGCGTTGAGCGTCTATCAGTTCAATACCGGCACGGCGAAGCATTACTTCTGCTCGAAGTGCGGCATCTATACGTTTCACCAACGGCGTTCGAATACCGCGCAGTACGGGGTGAACGTCGCTTGCCTGCAGGGCATCAGTCCGTTCGACTTCGCGGAGGTGCCGGTGCTCAATGGGGTGAATCATCCGGCGGATAATCCGAGTGGGGCTGCCGCCACCGCGGGATTCCTCCGCTTCATCCCTGCATGAGGATGTCGCGACTCCGTTATTCCCGTGCTGCCTTCCGTTGCCCGCATAATGAAATCGTGCCAAGCACCGTCATAGTTGGTGTCCTCTGTTGAGACTTTTTCCTCGCGGCCTAGTTACGGTATGCTGAGTCGGATAAGGCCCCGTAGCTCAGCTGGATAGAGCGTCCCCCTCCTAAGGGGAAGGTCGCCCGTTCGAATCGGGCCGGGGTCACCATTTAAAGCCGCTCCGGGCTACGGCAGATTCAATATCACGCCATAAATCACCGCCGTGAGGACACCCTTAGAAGGTGAGCTTCGCCACGGCCGCATTGTGCCGCCGGGCGCCAAGTGCATATTTCTCGGTGATCTCGTAGTCGCTGTGACCGGCCAGGATCTGGATGCGCCGGAGCTGCACCCAGCCATGGCCAGGCGCGCGCAGAAGGTGTACCGGAGGCGATGTAGCGAGCCGCCGATGCCTGCCGCCTTGGCATCCCCGCGAACCAGTCGGAGAGGTGAAGCTGAGCGCGACAGACAAACGGCAACAGTCACCGCGACTGCATTGCGATGGGTCCCGGGGAAGCGCGCGCAGCTTAACCCTCGAAGTACGGTTGACCGGGCCAGCGAGGCACGAGGTCGCCGAAACCATGGAAACCTAACCAGTGCGTCGTGAAGCGTAGTCACGTGGTCCGAGCGTGTTGATGCGCGACAAGTGCTAGCGCGCCTCGCCTGAAGCGTTAGGAATCTTCGGCGAAGCCCCATGGGACATTGACCACACGTCGACGCCGCGCCCGCAACGCTCCCATGTTTCAAACAGGAGACTGGCATGGCGGATGACAAAAACAATATTGACCCAACCGACGCTAAACGTATCAACGTCAATGAGGACTATGAAGCCTCTGTTGGACGATCTCTTTGGAGGTATCGGAAGACCACTCCGCGCGGCCGTGAAAAAGGTTGGCATGATGGCGGATGATGTGCGACGCGAGTTCGGAAAGAGTCGAGGGTGTTCAATTCCACGAGAACCAGTGCGGGTTCTTGCGAGCGAAGGCCTCGTCAGCGGCTGAGCGCCGCGAGGCTGCAGAATGTTCCATTTCGCTATACCCATTCCGCACAGATGTCCGACTTTCGGCCTTGATCGGAGGCGGCTTCGCCACGTCTTCCCGGCGAGCTCGCCGACGTCTAGTTCCAATCGAACCAGATTGCGTCCATGGCGCTGGCCACCCTCAGCAGGGCCTCGCCGTAGTTCGAATGGGGCGGACCTCCGGCCGGACCGAGTCTCTCCAGAGCGCGCGCCGCGGCGGCCGCTACTCGACCGAACCCCGCCGAGGCTGCCTTGTCCACAATCAGGCTGGCCCTAAACCTCGCTTCGTCAAAGTCGCGATCTAGAGCGGCACAGTTCATTGCCTCGGCGTCCCGAGCGATATCTGCCGCAGCGAGGATGATTTCTTCGCGGGGGTCCATCGGATAAGTCTATCCCTGGCGAACGGTTACCGCGCAATCCTGCGCGCCTCCGGCGAATCATCCACGTTTCTGAGACCGGCCGCCGGTATCTTCTGCGGCATGTACAGCATCGCCGACATCGAATGGAAGAAGCCCTCCATCGAGGGAGCGGCTTGGTTTGCCCAGATCGAGGGCGTGAACGTCGGCTACGTGAGCAGTACCGCGTATCCTGATGGCCGCTGGCGATCGGTCGTCATCTCGAAGGCCGGCAAGGAGTTGTCCTGCTACGCCGGCAGCGAAGCCCAGGCGATGTATTTCGTGGAGCGGTACCTCAGCGCCCGCATGCCTGACGTCGACGAACTGGAGCGAGCGCGCAAGGCGCTGCGCGCCGCGAGCAATCTGCCGTTGCCTCGTAAGCCAAAGGGTCTTGAAGACCGATCATAGGGCCGATCCGGCGCTCTCGATCCGGTACGATGAGCACATCACAAGCACGCATCAGCCCCAAACCCGCATTCCAGGGCGACGCGTAAGCCCCCTTCTAAGGGGAAGGTCGCCCGTTCGAATCGGGCCGGGGTCACCAGTTCCAGCCCTCCGTCCGATACGATGGGCCGGTACCCACGCCGGAGAGCCGCCATGTTCCGTTCGTTCGACGCCATCATTGTCGGGGCAGGGCAGGCCGGGCCCGCTCTGGCGAACCGCCTGACCGGTGCGGGGAAGACCGTCGCCATCGTCGAACGGCACCTGGTCGGCGGCACCTGCGTCAATACCGGTTGCAAACCGACGAAAACACTCGTTGCGAGTGCCTACGCCGCTCGCCTCGCCCAGCGGGGCGCGGAATACGGTGTTGGCGTGGGCCCGATAACCATCGACATGCCAACCATCGCCGCGCGGGCGCGCAAGGTGATCCTCGATTCCCGCAAGAGCAATGAGGATTGGCTGGCCGGCATGCCAGGACTCACCCTCATTCGCGGACACGCCCGCTTCGTCGGCCCGCGGCGGCTCGAAGTGAACGGCGAAACGATCGAGGCGCCCCAGGTCTTTCTCAATGTGGGTGGACGGGCGAACGTGCCGGATTTTCCGGGTATCAGCGAGGTCGATTACCTCACGAACAGCACGATCATCCCGCTGGAATCCGTGCCCGGCCACCTCGTGGTCATCGGCGGGAGCTACATCGGGCTGGAATTCGCGCAGATGTACCGCCGCTTCGGCGCGAAGGTCACCGTGGTGGAGCAGGGCCCTCGCCTCGTCCAGCGCGAGGACGAGGACACGTCCGCGGAGATTCGCGCCATCCTCGAGGAGGAGGGTATCGAGGTGCGCACGAATGCGTGCTGCGTACGTCTTGGCAGGCGCCCCGACGGCGTGACGGTCGGCGTCGACTGTACCGAAGGTGCGCCGGAGGTCATCGGCACGCATGTCCTGCTCGCCGTGGGGCGCCGGCCGAATACGGACGACTTGGGACTTGAACTGGCTGGCATCGAAACGGACGAGCGCGGCTACGTGAGGGTCGATGACGGCCTTGCGACGACCGCCGAAGGGGTCTGGGCCATGGGCGACTGCAACGGCAAGGGCGCCTTCACCCATACCGCGTGGAACGATTACGAAATCGTCGCCGCGAACCTCCTCGACGGGGATGCGCGCAAGGTGAGTGACCGCATCCTGGGCTACGCCCTATACGTGGATCCCCCGCTGGGCCGCGTTGGCCTGACTGAGGCGCAGGCACGCGAGACAGGAAGGCGGCTGCTCGTTTCCACGCGACCCATGACGCGGGTCGGCCGGGCTGTCGAGAAAGGCGAGACGCGCGGATTCATGAAGGTCGTGGCGGACGCGGAGACGAAGAAGATCCTCGGGGCGGCCATCCTCGGAACGGGCGGCGACGAGGCCATCCACGGCATCCTCGACATGATGAACGCCGACGCCTCCATCGGCACCCTACAGTGGGCGGTACCGATCCATCCGACGGTGTCGGAGCTCATCCCCACGCTCATCGGCGACCTGCAGCCGGCTGGGCCAGTTCCGGCTTAACCCACGACCTCAAATATCGCGAATCACCAGCAACCGCGTTTCCGACATATCATCGATCGCATAGCGCACCCCCTCGCGCCCAAGCCCCGACGACTTCACCCCACCATAAGGCATGTTGTCGACGCGGAAGCTCGGCACGTCGTTGACGATCACCCCGCCTTGTTCCAGCGTGTCCCACGCTTGCATCGTATGGTGCAGGTCGTTGGTGAAGACACCTGCCTGCAACCCGAAGTCGGAGTCGTTGACGGTGGCGAGCGCCTCGTCGAAGGAAAGGAATCGCTGCAGCAGCGCGACCGGGCCGAACGCTTCCATCCGCTGCAGCTTCGCGTCGCCCGGCACGTTTTCGAGCAGCGTTGCCTCGAGCATGGCGCCTTTGCGGCCGCCGCCGCAGAGGACGCGCGCGCCGGCCTTGCGGGCCTCGGCGATCCAGCCTTCGAGCCGTTCCGCCGCGGCAGTATCGATCATGGGACCCAGGAAGGTCGACTTCTTCTTCGGGTCGCCTGCCTTCAAGGCTTTAACCTTCGCGACCAGCTTCTTGCGTAGCGCGTCATAAACGTCGTCGTGCACGAGGATACGCTGGACGCTGATACAGCTTTGCCCGGACTGGTAGAAGGCGCCGAAGACCAGGCGCTCCACCACGGCGTCGAGGCGGTGGCCCTGGTCGCCGTCCACGATGCAGGCGGCGTTGCCGCCGAGTTCCAGCACGACCTTCTTGTGGCCGGCCTTCGCCTTGAGGTCCCAGCCGACGAGGCCGCCGGTGAACGAGAGCAGCTTCAGGCGCGGATCGGTGACCAGCGCTTCCGCGTCTTTCCCTTCCATCGGCAGGATAGAAAAGGCGCCCTTGGGCAGGTCGGTCTCGGCCAGTACCTCGCCGATGATCAGCGCACCCAGCGGCGTCCTCTCGGCGGGCTTGAGCACGAACGGACACCCGGCGGCGATGGCGGGTGCGACCTTGTGCGCGACGAGGTTGAGCGGGAAGTTGAAGGGGGTGATGAAGGCTACCGGTCCGAGCGGCACCCGCCGGGTGTAGCCGTGGTAGCCGGCACTGCGTTCGGAGATCTCCAGGTTGAGCGTTTCTCCGTTGATGCGTACCGCTTCCTCGGCCGCGATCTTGAAGGTCTCGATGAGGCGGGTGACTTCGCCGGCCGAATCCCTGATCGGCTTGCCTGCTTCGACGCAGAGCGCATAGGCCAGTTCGTCGCGGCGCTCGCGAAAACGCTCGACGCAATGTTCCAGGACGGCCTGGCGCTGGTAGGGCCGGAAGCGCTTCATCGCGGCACGGGCGTCGTGTGCGGCCCCTATGGCCTTCTCCAATGCAGCCGCGTCGGGGAGGGCGACGCGCGTGGCGACTTCGCCCGTGTACTTGTCGACGACATCGAGCTTCGCCTTGCCTTTGACGGGGGCGTTCGCGAGGTAGTACGGGTAGTTCTTCCGGAGCACGGGGAGGGATCCCTGCGGTGGCGACGTCGCCATGATGGTATCCGCAGCGTTCAGTTCCTGTGAGACCTGCGACTAGTCCTCGCGCAACAGCCTGAGCTCGCCCTCGCCGAGCATCACGCGTACCCGCTCGCCGACCGCGACGTCCGCGGCACGCCGCACGATGGCGTCGCGCTCGTCGAAGACGATGGCATAGCCACGCTCCAGCGTCGCGAGAGGGCTGACGGCGTGCAGCGTGCGTGCCTGCTGGGCGAGGCGCAGGCGGTCGCGCTCGATGCGCCGCGACATGCTGGCAGCCATGCGCTGGCGCAGCTCGGAAAGGCGGATGCGCGAGGGCACGAGGCGCAGCTTCGGGTGTTGCGCGGCGAGCCGCGCCTGCAGGCGATCGAGACGCGCGCGGCGAAGATGGTTGGACTGGCCGATGGAAACGAAGAGCCGCCGGTGCAGCGAGTCGAGCCGGTTCGCGTCGCGGGCCAGGCGCGCCTGCGGGCGCTGCGCGTTGAGCCGGGCCTGCCAGTGATCGCTGCGCTGGGCCAGCGCCTGCAGCCGCCGTGCCATCAGGGTCGCCATGCGCTGGCGTAGGCGCTCCAGCCGGCGTGCGAGATCCGCACGATCGGGCACGAGCAGCTCCGCGGCTGCGGACGGCGTGGCCGCGCGCAGGTCGGCCACGAAGTCGGCGATGGTGAAATCCACCTCATGGCCCACGGCGGAGACGACGGGGACGGCGCTGGCGTGGATGGCGCGTGCGACGGTCTCGTCGTTGAAGGCCCAGAGGTCTTCGAGCGAACCGCCGCCGCGGGTCACCAGCAGGACGTCGTAGCGCCCGCTGGCCGATGCGCGGCGTAGCATCGAAGCGATCGCCGGTGGCGCCTCGCGGCCCTGCACCGGCACCGGCAGCACCTCGACCTCGGCAAGGCCGAAACGGCGCCCGATCACGCTTAGCACGTCACGGACGGCGGCACCCGAAGGAGAGGTGATGACGCCGATCCGTCGCGGGAAAGCGGGCAGGGCGCGCTTGCGCTCCAGGGCGAACAGGCCTTCGGCACCGAGGCGTGCCTTGAGCTGTTCGAATTCCCGCTGCAAGGCGCCTTCGCCCGCCGGCTCCATGTGGTCGGCGACCAGCTGGAACTCGCCGCGTGCCTCGTAGAGGCCGACTTTTGCGCGCATGAGCACGTGCATGCCATCGACGGGGCGGAAGCGCAGCCGCGAGGCCGCCATGCGGAACATGGCGCAGCGCACCTGGGCGTGCGCGTCCTTCAGGGTGAAGTACACATGGCCGGACGAAGGCCGGGACACGTTCGACAGTTCGCCCTCGATCCACACGCCCATCGGCAGGGCGTCTTCCAGCAGGTCACGCACCAGCCGGTTGAGGCCGGACGGTGTCAGTATTTCGGGCGGCGCGCGATCGTGGTCGGACATGGACCCCCGAGGTTAGCATGGCCCTGCATTCCGTAGGAGCGCGCCCGCGCGCGACATGTTTTGAGGCCGTGACCCGGAGCTGGCGCGCAAGCTTCAGAACCGAGGCGAAAGGCTCAGCGCGCGCTGGGCGCGCTCCTACGACGTTACATGCGGAAGACGCCGAAGCGGCCCTGCTCGATCGGCGCGTTGAGCGATGCCGAGATGGCCAGGCCGAGGACCCGGCGTGTGTCGGCGGGATCGATGATGCCGTCGTCCCACAAGCGCGCACTGGCGTAGTAAGGGTGGCCCTGGCGCTCGTACTGCTCGCGGATGGGCGCCTTGAAGGCTTCCTCGTCTTCCGCGCTCCACTGGCCGCCGCCTGCTTCGATCCCGTCGCGGCGCACCGTGGCGAGCACCGACGCGGCCTGTTCGCCGCCCATGACGCTGATGCGTGCGTTCGGCCACATCCAGAGGAAGCGTGCGCCATAGGCACGGCCGCACATGGCGTAGTTACCCGCGCCAAAGCTGCCGCCTATCACCACGGTGAACTTGGGCACGTGCGAACAGGCCACGGCCGTGACCATCTTCGCGCCGTCCTTCGCGATGCCGCCGTTCTCGTACTTGCGGCCGACCATGAAGCCCGTGATGTTCTGCAGGAACACCAGCGGCACGTTGCGCTGGTTGCACAGTTCGATGAAGTGCGCGCCCTTCTGCGCCGATTCGCCGAACAGGATGCCATTGTTCGCGACGATGCCCACCGGATAGCCATGGATATGCGCAAAGCCGGTGACCAGCGTCTTCCCGTAGCGCGCCTTGAACTCGTGGAACTCGGAATCGTCGACGAGCCGGGCGATCACCTCGCGGATGTCGAACGGACGGCGCGTGTCCTCGGGAATCACGCCGTATAGTTCCTCGGCGGCAAAGCGCGGTTCCAGCGGCGTGCGTACCGCCAGCGGCTGCTTCTTCACCCGGTTGAGCGAACCGACGATGTCGCGCGCGATGGCCAGCGCGTGCGCATCGTTCTCGGCGAAATGATCGGCGACGCCGGATACCGAGGTGTGCACGTCCGCGCCGCCAAGCGCCTCGGCATCCACCACTTCGCCCGTGGCCGCCTTCACCAGCGGCGGGCCGCCGAGGAAGATGGTGCCCTGCTCGCGGACGATGATGGTTTCGTCGCTCATGGCCGGCACGTAGGCGCCGCCGGCGGTGCACGAGCCCATCACCACCGCGATCTGCGGAATGCCCTGCGCGCTCATGCGCGCCTGATTGTAGAAGATGCGGCCGAAGTGCTCGCGGTCTGGAAAGACCTCATCCTGCAGCGGCAGGAAGGCGCCGCCGGAGTCCACCAGGTAAATGCAGGGCAGGCGGTTTTCCATCGCCACTTCCTGCGCACGCAGGTGCTTCTTCACCGTCATCGGGAAGTAGGTGCCGCCTTTAACCGTGGCGTCGTTGGCCAACACCACCACTTCCTGTCCCTTCACCCGGCCGATGCCCGCGATGACGCCGGCAGCCGGTGCCGCGTCGTCGTACATCCCATGCGCGGCGAGCGGGGCGATTTCGAGGAAGGGCGAGCCCGGATCGAGCAGGGCGCGGATACGCTCGCGCGGGAGCAGCTTGCCGCGCGCGACGTGTTTCTCGCGCGCTTTCGCACCGCCACCTTCCGCCGTGCGCCGCAGCGTCTCACGCAAATCTTCGGTCAGTGCGCGCAGGCGCAGGCTGGCGGCCTGGAATTCGGCGGAACGGGTATCGAGCTGCGAATGGAGAATGGGCATATGCGTTCGTGCTTGGACGAAACGGCCATCATACCGGGGCGGGCGTGGACGAAAACGCTGCGTTGCGGCAGGACTCGCTGCCGGGGCAGCGCTAACGGGCAATAAAAAAACGGCCGCCCGAAGGCGACCGTTTTCCGGAGCAGAAATAACCGGGAAGGCTTACTTCTTATTGTCGTCCGCAGCGCTCTTGGCGTTATCGGCGGCATCCTTGGCCTGATCAGCCGACTTGTCGGCCTGATCGGCGGCGTTGGAAGCAGCGTCCTTCGCGGTGTCGGAAGCGCCACCGGCCGTCGAGGCCGAAGCGGCCTGCTGGGCCTGCGCAGCGGCGTCCTTGGCCTGGTCAGCAGACTGCTGAGCCTGGTCGGCGGCCTGGGAGGTCGCGGCGTTCTGCGACTGGTCGGCGGCCTGCTGGGCCTTGTCTGCCTGCTGCTGGGCATCGGCAGCCGACTTCTGGGCGTCTTGCGCGGAATCCTGCGCGCCGTTGCTGCAAGCTGCCAGAAGCGCGACGAGCGCAGAGGCGAGAAGGGTACGCGTCAAATTCATTATGTTTCTCCTTAGCCGTGGAATGCCGTTAGGCGGGCGTATTAATAGCTCAGTTGTAGTTACTTAGCTACACGTGGAGCCATTTCGCTTCAGGGCGCATTAAAACCTGGCCATATCGCGTGATTCTTCGATACGTGCGCCTTTCGACGTCGGCTTCACACCACTTCGATGGCGATCGCCGTTGCCTCGCCGCCACCGATGCAGAGCGCGGCGACGCCCTTTTTTGCCCCACGTGCCGTCAACGCATTGAGAAGAGTCACCACGATACGGGCGCCGCTGGCCCCGATCGGGTGGCCAAGGGCGCAGGCGCCGCCATGCACGTTGATCTTGTCGTGGGGCACGCCGAGTTCGCGCATCACGGCCATCGGAACCACCGCAAAGGCTTCATTGATCTCGAAAAGATCCACCTCGCCGACGTTCCAGCCGGCCTTTTCCAGCACCTTGGAAATGGCGCCCACGGGAGCCGTGGTGAACCATTCCGGCTCCTGCGAATGGGTGGCGTGCGCGACGATGCGCGCCAGCGGAGTCACGCCGCGCGCCTTGGCGTCGTCGGCCGAAAGGATGACCAGCGCCGCGGCTCCGTCCGAGATGCTGGACGAGCTGGCCGCCGTGATCGTGCCGTTTTCCTTGCGGAAGGCCGCGCGCAGGGTCGGGATCTTGGCCACGTCCGAGCGGCCGGGCTGTTCGTCTTCCACGAAGTCCTGCGGACCCTTGCGCCCCTGGACCGTCACCGGAACGATCTCGTTGGCGAACGCGCCATTCTTCTGCGCGGCCTGCGCGCGCTCCACGGAAGCGATGGCGTAAGCGTCCTGTTCCTCACGCGAAAAATGGTACTTGTCGGCGCACTGCTCGCCGAAAACGCCCATCGACTTCCCGTCATAGGGGTTGGTCAGGCCGTCCCAGGCCATGTGGTCCACCAGCTGGCCGTCGCCGTAGCGGATGCCGGTACGGGCGGCGACCATGTGCGGCGCATTGGTCATCGATTCCATGCCGCCGGCTACCACGATGCTGGCCGAGCCGGCCTTGATCAGGTCGTGCGCGAGCATCATGGCCTTCATGCCGGAACCGCACACCTTGTTGACCGTGGTGCAGCCGGTGGAGGTCGGCAGGCCCGCCTCGAGCGACGCCTGGCGGGCAGGGGCCTGGCCGAGGTTGGCCGGGAGCACGCAGCCCATGATCACTTCGCTCACGTCCGCCGGCGCGATGCCGGCCTGCTCGAGGGCGGCCTTGATGGCGATGGAGCCCAGCCTGGGGGTGGGGACGCCGGTGAACTGGCCGAGGAAGGAACCGATGGCGGTGCGCTTGGCACCCGCGATGACGATGTCGGACATGGGGTACTCCGTGAGACTCGGATGGCCGCTTTTGGAGGCGGAAAACCCTGCAAGTATCGCCCGGCGGGCAGTAGCGGGGCAATGTGCGCCGCGGCAGGCCCGGGCGGGAACCTGGCTTGCGTTTTTCCCTTAAAAAATTGTGGCAATATCGTCCATGGGGCGCCCGGGGAGGGATGAGGGCGCAGACATTGATGTCAGACCAGGGGACAACGTGAATACGATCACTATGCCGCGTCGGCGCGACATCGCGCTGGCTATCGCCGTGGGTGTGAGCCTGACCGCCTGTGGCGGTGGAGGGGGCTCACGCAACAATTACAACGTTCCCGCGATCGTCGAGCCGCCTCCGCCGCCACCCCCGCCACCGCCTCCGGCAGCACCGACCTTCAGCGTTCCCGCTGACGTCCAGCTGTCCGCAACCAATGCGAAGGCCGCGCAGGACGCAGGCGCGAAAGGCGAGAAGGTAACGATCGCCATCGTCGATTCGGGGGTGACCAGGAGCAATCCGGCCCTCGAGGGGCGCGTGACGAAGAGCTTCGTCTACGTCGACCCGGCGGTAAACAACACGGCCGTCGACGACGTGGTGGGACACGGCACCGTCGTCGCGGAAATCGCGGCGGGTGTTGCCACCGGTTATTTCGCCGGCGGCATCGCCCCGGCGGCGAACCTCGTGTCGGCCCGCGTCATCGCGGACAAGACGCCCACCGACGACGGTTCCGGACAGGGCAACAAGGTGACCACCGCGGATCCGCTCGGCGAGATCAATGCCGACGTCATCGCCGCGGGCGCCCAGATCATCAACAATTCGTGGGGCGGGCTGTATTGGGACGCCGGGGCCAGTGCGACGACGGCGAGCTTCGCCAACGCATACGCCACCGCCGCCGCCGATACGCTCTACGTATTCGCCGCCGGCAACAACGGCGATGCCGATCCATCCACGCTTGCCGCGCTGCCGAGCCGCGTGCCGGCCCTCGAGAAGGGCTGGCTGGCGGTCGTCGCGCTGGACAGCAACCACCTCGACACCATCGCCTCGTACTCGAACCACTGCGGCATCGCGATGGACTACTGCCTCGCGGCTCCCGGTGGCGTGGTGGCGCTTGCACCCACGGCTACGGCCACCAACCTGACCTACGTCGAAGGGAGCGGTACCTCGTTCGCCGCTCCGCAGGTGTCCGGCGCGGCGGCCGTGGTCAAGGGCGTGTTCCCGACGCTGTCGATGGACGCGGTGCGGCAGATCATCCTCGGCACCGCCGACGATCTCGGCGCCACCGGCCCGGATCCGGTCTTCGGTTACGGCAGGCTCGACGTGGGCAAGGCGATCCACGGTCCCGGCCGGGTGGACTGGGGCGAACTGCCGGTCGACCTCGACCAGAATGTGGTCACGTTCTCCAATCCCGTCGCCGGCCTCGGCGGATTCGCGGTCAACGGCGCCGGCACCCTGGTGCTGTCGAGCAGCGGCAACACCTTCACCGGCAACAGCACGATCGGTAACGGCGCCACGCTCGATTCGAGCGGATTCTTCCCGGGCTCGGCCACCATCCTCAATACCGGCATGCTGATCGCACGCGGCAACATCGGAGGCTCGGTGACGAACCAGGGCATGCTCCAGTCGACCGCCGCGGATACCCGGATCAACGGCAACTTCACCCAGGGTCCGACCGGGCAGCTCCGCGTGGTGATCGGCGCACCCGTAGCCGTCGGCGGGGTGGCTACGCTGGATGGCGATTTCCATGTCTCCGGCGTGACCGACGGCTATGTGAAGACAGCGCACCAGGCGGTGCTCACCGCCGGTACGGTTACCGGAACCTTCGCCAGCCTGTCGACCGATCCGAGCGTTTTCCTGTCCACCTCGCTGCAGTACGCGCCCACGGAAGTCTGGGTGGATACGTCGAACATCTCCGTGGTGAAGGTGGCTTCGACGACCATGTCGACCTCCGCAGCGGCATTGTCGTCGGCCGCGCGCCTCGACGGCGCGTTCGGGCAACTGGATCAGGTCCTGTCGTCGCCGGTCTCGGCCCCGGCCGTTGCGCAGGGCACGCTGCTCGCCGCGGGCGGCATCCAGCAATCGCGTGATACGCAGACGGCGCAGGCATCGCTCGAGTCCCTTTCGGGGCAGCTTTACGCGGCCGGCACGGCGGTGACCCTGGCTGGCATCGATGCGAGCAACGATGCGCTCATGTCCCATCTGGACCAGCAGGGCACCGGCTCGTGGACGCAGTCGCTCGGCTACCAGGGCGGGTTGAACCGCGGCGGATTCGGCAAGGTCGGCTTCAATCTCGACGGCGGCCTCGTTGGCCACGATGTGCGCTTCGGCAACAACGGCTTTGCCGGCGTGGCCGTGGCACAGATGAGCACCAACGGCCAGCTCGACGGCAGCTTCGACCGCCAGCGCACTCATGCCACGCAGGGCATGTTCTATGCCGGCTCGCGCGGTGCGAACTGGTACGGCGTCGGCCAGGTCGGCTACGGCAGTTTCCGTGGCACCATGCAGCGCATGCTGCGTTTCGGCGACCAGGCGGCGTTTGCCGGTGCTGACCTCAACGGCAGCTACAACGCCGCGTATGGTGAGGTCGGCTTCCGCACGAACGCGGGCGCGTTCACCCTCACGCCGTTCGCCAACGTGCAGTACGCGAGCATCCGCCGCGACGGCTTCCAGGAAAACGGTGGCGACGGTTTCGGTCTCGCCGCGGACGGGCACACCACGTCGCGCTGGCAGGCCGGCTTCGGCCTGCGTGCGGGCGGCTCGTGGCTGACCTCGGCCGGCAAGCTGCAACTCAATGCGAAGCTGGGTTGGCAGAACGCGTTCGCGACGAAGGGCGAAGTGTTCGCCGCGCGCTACACCGGCTTCGCCCAGTGGGCGCCCGTTGACGGCATCGGCTTGTCGCGCCGCGCCGGCACCGCAGGCCTGAACCTGTCGCTGGACATGAGCGCACGCACGCAGCTGGGCTTCGACGTGGACCAGCGCTTCGCCGATCGCGATCACTCGCGCTCGGCGAGGGCATCGTTCCGGATGAACTGGTAGCTCCCGGATAACCGCCAACTGGTAACTCCGGTATAACCACCGTCGTCCCTGCGCAGGCAGGGACCGAGTGACTTCAACGCTCGGATGATCCCGAGCTCAAGTCGCTGGGTTCCTGCCTGCGCAGGAACGACGTGGCGTTACGACTTGCCGTGGAACAGTTCGCGGCCGATCAGCATGCGTCGGATCTCGTTCGTTCCGGCGCCAATCTCGTAGAGCTTGGCGTCGCGAAGCAGGCGGCCGGCCGGGAACTCGTTGATGTAGCCGTTGCCGCCGAGGGCCTGGATCGCTTCCAGCGCCACCTTCACCGCATTGGTCGATGCATTGAGCAGGCAGGCTGCCGGATCGATGCGCGACTTCACTCCATTGTCGAACTGCTGCGCCACCATGTACGCGAAGCCGCGGGACGACTGCAGCGCGGTGTACATGTCGGCGATCTTCGCCTGCATCATGCCGAACGTGCCGATCGGCGCGTTGAACTGCTTGCGCTCGCGCACGTAGGGCAGCACGAGGTCCACGGCGGCCTGCATGATGCCGATGGGGCCGCCTGAGAGCACCAGGCGTTCGGTGTCGAGGCCGCCCATGAGTACGCGCACGCCTTCGTTCACTTCGCCGACGACGTTCTCGGCCGGGATCTCGCAATTGTCGAATACCAGCTCGCAGGTGTTCGAGCCGCGCATGCCGAGCTTGTCTAGCTTCTGCGCGGTGGAGAAGCCCTTCATGCCCTTCTCGATGATGAAGGCGGTCATGCAGCGGCTGCCGGCGGGCCGCGGCGCCGTGCGCATGTACACCAGCAGCACGTCGGCGTCGGGGCCGTTGGTGATCCACATCTTCGAACCGTTGGCGACCCAGGTATCGCCGACGAGTTCGGCATGGCAGCTCATCGATCCGACCACGTCGGAGCCCGCGCCGGGTTCGCTCATCGCGAGCGCGCCCACCCATTCGCCGCTGGCGAGCTTTGGCAGGTATTTGCGCCGTTGCGCGTCGTTGCCGTTGTGATAGATGTTCTGCACGCACAGGTTCGAGTGCGCGCCATAGGACAGACCCACCGAGGCGGAGGCACGCGAGATCTCCTCCATCGCGATCATGTGCGCGAGGAAGCCCAGGCCGGAACCGCCGAACTCTTCCGGAATGGTGACGCCAAGCAGGCCCATGTCGCCGAACTTGCGCCAGAGGTCTTCCGGGAACACGTTCTCGCGATCGATACGGTCGGCGCGCGGCGCGATCTCCTTCTCGGCGAAAGCGTGGACGCTTTCGCGCAGGAGGTCGAGGTCTTCACCGAGGGAAAACGGGCGCATGGTTACTCCGGGGGAATGCAAGGAAAGCTGCCCATCGTAGCTCGCACCCGGGCACAAGCCACGGCGCGACGCAGCATCAGACGGGCGTGAGAGCGGCGACGCGGTCGTGGACGCGGACCAGCAACCGGCACTGGCCGGCCACCAGGCGCAGGATGGGAGAGGTGTCGCCGGTCAGCGCTGGCGCGCCGGGAAAGGAGCCCGAGTCGCCGGGCTCCGGCGGGGCCCCTGCGCGAACCCGCTCCGCCAGGCCGTCGAACGAACGGGCAACGTTCCCGCACAAGGTATCGGCCGTCGCGGCCTCACCGGCGGGAAGGGCGCGCCGGTGGGCGCCCAGCGTGGAGAGATGCGAGAGGCCGGCCTGCAGGGCGGCGACGAGGCGCAGCGCGCGCTCGCCCCGTTCGCGCGAATGGCCCGGCTCGCCGAGCAGTTCGGCCACGTTGCCGGCGACTGCGGCCTGCGCGGCATGCGCGTCGCGGCGGAGGATGCGGTACGGCAGGTCGTCCGCCTTGCCGGTGGCGTACTGTGCCGCGATGCCACGCAGGTAGCTGGCATAGGCCAGCACCGCGTCGGCAACGACGTCCTCCAGGCGGCGCACGCGCCAGTCGGGGAGCATGAAGCGCACCACGAGGGTGGCGACGAGCGCACCCAGCACCGTATCCAGCAGGCGCGGCCCGATGGCGTCGTAGCCATGGCCGACGAGGTCGAAGCAGAGCAGCACGAAGAGCGTGATGACCGCGGTGGCCAGCGCGTAACGGCGCAGGCGGAAGGCGAAGAAGCCTGCGCCGGTCGCGACGAGCACCGGCAGGCGCCAGTCGCTGCCGGGCAGCAGGCGCAGCATCGCCCACCCGGCGACGAGGCCGGCGAGGGTTCCGGCAATCCGCTGGATCGTTCGCCTGCGCGTGGCGCCGTAGCTCGGTTGGCAGACGAACAGGGTGGTCATGAGGATCCAGTAGCCATGGCTCGGATGCAGCACGAGCATGACCAGGTAACCCAGCAGCATGCCCGTCGCGAGACGGACCGCGTGACGGAAATGCATGGAGCGGCGATCGAGCCGCACGCGGATCCGTGCCACCGCTTCGCGCAACGATTCCGGCTCGTTGTCCTGCAGCGATACGTCGGTGCCGTCGCGCAGGTGTCCCTCGTCGCCGATGTCATGCTGGAGCCGCTCCATGTTGGCGAGGAGAGCGGAAAGCGCGTCATCGAGCGCCTGGTCGGCGGCCCCGCCACTGCGGTAATGCGCGATCGCGTCGCGGACGTCGTCTAGCGCGGACTGCGGCAAGGCGATCGCACCCGGCGGCCCGCCATGACGGACGGCATCGGCTCGTTCACGGCAGGCGTGCGCCTGCAGGCGGAGCAGGCGGCCGAAGCGGAACATGATGTCGCTGTGGTAGAGCGCCTCGGCCATCTCCTCGTAGGGATAGTGCGAGGAGCTGATCCGTTCGTGGATGTCCTGGGCGATGAAGAACATGCCCAGCCGCGCAGCGGAGCGGCCACGCGGCTGCCGGCGACCGATGCGGTCGATCAGCGCGGCACGCGCGGCACCCAGCGCCTCCACGGTGTGCAGGTTACGCCGCGAGAATTCGACCGAGAGGGCGTCGCGGTCGAGTCCATGCACGGGCTCGAACAGCGCGGCCTTGGCGTCCATGAGGTCGGCCAGGGATTCGAACAGACGGGCCAGTGCGTGACGTACCGCGCGCTGGGGAGCCAGCGCGCTCCAGGTCAAGGACAGGAGGCCGTACCATCCGGCCCCGGCCAGGATGGCCAGCATGTCGCTCCAGCTGCCGGGTTTCGCTGCACCGCTGTCGGACGCGAGCATCGTGTAGACCGAGAGGATCAGCGTGCCGGTGGCGATGGTCGCGTAGCGTCCGCTGGCGGCACCGAGCATCACCAGCACGAAGGTGCCGGCCGGCAGCGCGACGGCGAACAAGGGAGGGGTGCCTAGTGTCGCCTTCACCACTGCGGCCGCCGCGGCGAAGCAGGCGAGGGTGACGAGGAGACCGCGCAGGCGTCCGCGCCAGGCATCGTCGGTTTCGGAGAGGGCGCAAGCGATGGCCCCTAGCAAGGCCGGGACGACCGCATCGAGCTGCCCGGCCGGAACGCACCAGGCAACGATGCCGGCGAGCGCGAGGAAGACGCGCACGACGTCGGCGAAGCGGTCGGATTGGGCGAGCTGGCGTAGGGACTGCATAGGTGTGTAGGAGCGCGCCTGCGCGCGACATGTTTTGTGGCGGTGACCGGGAGCTGGCGCGTGAGTTTCAAGACTGTGGCGAAAAGATGTCGCGCGCAGGCGCGCTCCTACACAGCTTCTCTTGCCGCGCGCAGGCGCTCTCCTACACGGTTTCTCTTGCCGCGCGCAGGTGCTTCTACCCTAGCAAAGGCCGCCGTTGACGGCGAGAACTTGCCGCGTAATGTAGCCGGCTTCCGGGCTCATCAGGAACCGTACCGCCGCCGCCACTTCCTCCGGCGTGCCGGTGCGCTCCATCGGGATCGCCTTCAGGATCTGCTCCATCGGCACTTCCGCTTCGAGCATGTCGGTGTCGATGAGGCCGGGCGCCACGCAGTTCACGGTGATCTTGCGCTTGGCCAGTTCCACGGCCAGGGCCTTGGCGGCGCCGATGACGCCGGCCTTGGACGCGCTGTAGTTCACCTGCCCGCGGTTGCCGACCAGGCCGGACACCGAGGTGATGCAGACGATGCGTCCCGCGGCACGGCGGCGGATCATCGGCATCACCAGCGGGTGCAGCACGTTGTAGAAACCGTCGAGGTTGGTCCTCAGCACCTGGTCCCAGTCGTCGGAGCTCAAGCCGGGAAAGGCGCCGTCGCGGGTGAGGCCCGCATTGCAGACCACACCGTAGTAGGCACCGTGCGCCGCCACGTCGGCTTCCAGCGCGGCCGCGGAAGCGGCCCGGTCGGAGATGTCGAACTGGAGGATGCGCGCATGGCGGCCGCGCGCGGCGACCTGCGCCTGTACGGCCTCGGCTTCCTCGCGCCGCGAACGGCAATGGACCACGACGTCGTAGCCGGCGTCGGCGAGGTTCAGTGCGATGGCGCGGCCGATGCCGCGGCTCGAGCCGGTAACGAGGACGGTGTCGGTCATGAGGGGGTTCCCTTGGAATCGAGGCTGTTGCGCGGATCGAGGTACGGGGTGGGGTCCGGCGGACTGAAGACGGTGAGGCGTGCCTCGGCATGCATTCCCGGCGCATCGATGCGGCAGGCGAAGGCGCCCATGCCGTCCTCGTCGTGGAAGCTGCGCACCGTTTCGATCGTCAGCTTCGTGCCGAGCGGAAAGGCGTCGACATCGGCACGGTAGGCCCGGCTGCCGAGCAGGAAGCCGGGACGCACCTCGCCGCCGGCGGCAAGTACCTGGCAACCGTTCCACGCGGCGATGGCCTGCGCCATCAGTTCCACGCCGGCCCAGGCCGGCAGGCCCGTGGCATCCACGAACGCATCGCCACGGCGCACGAGGCGCTCGCAGACGATGCGCTCGGCTTCCCAGGCCACGACGCGGTCGAGGAGGATCATGCGTCCCCTGTGCGGCAGGAGCTTTTCGACGGGCCAGATGGTCATGCGCCACCCGCGAGGATCAGGCAGGTATTGTTCCCACCGAACGCGAAGGAATTGCTCATCAGGTGGCGCAGCCCCTCAGGCAGCGTGTCGCCCACCTGCGTGAACGCCAGAGGCGGCAGCGCGGGATCGGGCTGGCCGTCCCAGGCGTGCGGCGGCAGGCGGCGCTGCGGGTCCATGAGGCTGAGCCAGCAGAAGGCGGCTTCCAGCGCGCCGGCGGCGCCGAGCGTATGACCGGTAAGCGCCTTGGTCGACGAACAGGGCACCTCGCGCGCGAAGGTCTCGGTGACGGCGCGGCTTTCCATCGCGTCGTTGTGTTCGGTGGCGGTGCCGTGCAGGTTCACGTAATCGATGGTCCCGGCCTCGATGCCCGCCGCGGTGAGGGCGAGCCGCATCGCTTCGACCGCGCCACGCCCTTCGGGTTCGGGCGACGACATATGGTAAGCGTCCGAGCTGGCCCCGCCGCCCAGGAAGGCCACCGGTGCCTCGTCGCGGGTCATGAGGAACAGGGCAGCGGATTCGCCGATGTTGATGCCCTGCCGCGAGGCCGAGAACGGCAGGCAGCGTCCGTGCGCGGTCGCTTCCAGCGAGTGGAAGCCGTGGATGGCGAGTCGGCAGAGCGTGTCGGCGCCGCCGCAGATCACCGCGTCGCACAGGCCCAGGCGCAGCAGCCGCCGCGCGCTCAGCAAGGCACGCGCGCCGGAAGTGCAGGCGGTGGAGATGGCGTAGCAGGGCCCGGCCACGCCGAGCCATTCGGCGAGGAAGGCGGCGGGCGCGCCGAGCTCCTGATCGATGTAGCGATAGCCGTCGGGCCACCGTCCGCTCTTGCCGCGTGAGGCGATGTTGCGCGTGGCTTCCTCGATGCCCGTGGTGCTGGTGCCTACGACGACGCCGATCCTCGCCGTTCCGAAGCGTGCGATGGCGGCGCGAATCTCCCCTTCGATTTCCTGCGCCGCAAGCAGGAGCAGGCGGTTGTTGCGCGTATCGCGATGTTCCAGCCCCGGCGGAACGGGCGGCAGCGGCGAAGCCACGTCGCCCAGCGGAAGCGATTGAGCGGGCAGCCAGCCGTCCAGCGGCCTCAGGCCGTGAGTCGCCGCCGCGAACAGGGCTTCCGCCACGGCGTGCTTGCCTATACCGAGCGAGCAGGCCACGCCCAATGCATTGAGGTAAGTCTTCATGCGCCGGCGAGGGGTTTACGTGCCGCAACGTTGACCAGGGTTTCCTCGCGCTTGCCGGGCGGCGGTGGAGCCTTGATGCCCCAGCGCTCCAGCAGGCCAAAGTCCTTCGATCGGCTCCACCACAGATAGGGCAGCGACACCGTGGTATCGTCGAATTCGAAGCCGCGGTTGCGCAGCATCGCCAGGTACTCGTCCGCGCTCTTCTGCACGTGCATGGGATGGCGGAAGAACCAGCGGATGACCCAGGTGTCGATGTATGCCTTCGTCGATTCGGCGAAAAGCAGCAGGCCGCCGGGCTTCAGCACGCGCCAGAACTCGTCCAGCGCGCGTTCCTGTTCCACCAGGTGGTGGAAGGTCTGGTGGCAGAACAGCACGTCCACGCTTTCGTCCGGGAGGTCGATGCTCGCGCAGTCGCCCAGGAGCAGCGTCGCGTCGATGCCTTCGCGCGCCGCCTCCGCACGCGACAGTTCGATGCCGTGCGGATCGGCATCGAGACCGATCAGCCGCCGCGGCGCGAACGCGTCGCGCAACAGGCGGAAGGAGCGGCCCTGACCGCAGCCGGCGTCGAGCAGGGTGCCGCCGCGCGGCAGCGCTTCGCCAGCCAGGCGCTTGAGGTCGTTGATCGCCACCCGCAGCACGTGGTGCTGCCAGGTATGCGTGCGCAGGAAGACGAACCCGACGCGGGTTTCCTCGACATAGGTGGTGCTGGCGTATTTCATGAGGGGTGTCCGGTGGAGCGCTGGGTCGACGCGAGGTAGCGTTCCACGTCGTCGACGAAAACGGCAGGCGAGACCAGCTGCATTTCTCCGTCGGCGAGCCTCACGGCCACCTGGATGGTGCTGGCGCGCGTGAGGCGTTCGCCACTGGTGGCATCGCTCAGGGTGTAATGGATCTTGAGGCGGTTCTGCCACTCGACCAGCTCGGCGCGCACCGCCAGCCTCTGGCCGAAACGCGCAGCGCGCGCATAGCGCAACTGCAGGTCGATGATGGGCCAGACATAGCCAGTTTCCTTCATGCGCACGTAGTTGTGGCCCAGCTCGTCGAGCAGGGCGCAGCGAGCGATTTCCAGGTACTTCACGTAATGGCCGTGCCATACGACGTCCATGGAATCCACGTCGAAGAACGGCACCGTGAGTTCGATCTCGGTCGCAAGCACACCCTTAACGCGCATGGGATCCTCCGTCTGCTCCGTGCCAGTACGGGTGGAAGTTGAACCATTGCAGCGGCGCCGCGAGGCAATGTTCCGCCAGCCATTCGGCATAGCGAGCGACGGACGACGCGATGATGGCGTCGCGCGATGCGCGCTCCCAGCCGGCCGCATCGTCGAAGCGGCGCAGGTGGATGCGGTAGCGGCCTGCCTGCTTGAGGCAGCACACCAGGTTGATCGGGCAACGCAGCATCGCGGCCATCAGCCATGGCCCCTGCGGGAACGGGGCGGAAGCGCCGAGGAAATCGGCATTCACCGTGCGGCCGCCATGCACGGGCACGCGATCGCCCGCGATGGCGATCCATTCGCCACGGTCGAGGCGCTGCGACAGGTCCAGCATCGCGGCGGTATCCAGGTCACCTACGTGCACGAGGCGCAGGCGTTTGTCGCCCGATTCGCCCAGCAGGCGGTTGAAGTGCGCGGCATGGGGCAGGTGCATCAGCACGCTGAGCGGCACGCCTTCCCCGACCTCGGCCATGGCGCGGCAGACGTCGAGGTTACCCAGGTGGGTGCAGACCAGGAGCTGCCCGCGGCCACCCGCCAGCAGCGCATCGCGTACGCCATCCGGATCGTCCATGTCCACCGAAGACAGGCGCAGCTTGCCGCGCCACACGTCGAAGCGGTCGAGCATGCACTCACCGAAGGCAAGGTACTGGGCGAACACGGCGCGCGAGCGCGGGAAGAGGCCGCTTCGGCCGCTCCACACCGCGAGGCGCCGCTGGTATTCCGCGACGTTGCGACGCGCCGCACGGCCGGTGAGGAAAAAATACAGGATGATCAGCCGGATCACGGGCGCCATCGTGCGGCGGCCGAGGATGCGTACCGCGATCGCCGTCAGCTTGATGCCGATGAAGCTGCCACGCTCCTTCTGCCCGGCCCAATGCGCATTGGCGACGGCATCAGCCATTACTGCCCTCCAGCCGCAGGTGCGCCGAAGACGCGGGCGCATCGTCGCTGCGATAGGTGAAATGCAGGCGTCCCCGCGCGGCGTCGTGACGCAGCGAGAGTTGCATGCGATCGCCGGGCCTCAGCAGGCGCTGGAACTTCATCCCGTCCACGGCGCGGCAGGTGGTGGGCGTGCCGAGCCGCGAAGCGGCGAACTCGAGTGCCCAGCCCACTTGCAGCACGCCGGGCAGCACCGGGGCATCGGGAAAGTGATCGGCGAAGCAGGCGAGGTCCAGAGGCAGTTCGAGATCGAGGATGTGCGCATCGCCTTCGCGCCGTTCGCCGAGCACGATCGCGGACTCGGGCAGGGGTGCGCGCAGCAGCGCATCCACCTGCGCTGGCTCCGGAAGGACCTCGACAAAACGCCAGACCAGGGGCGTGGAGAGCGCATCGTCGCCGGCGGCGTGCAGGCCCAGTTCGTTCACGAGACCCGCGCGGCCGTGCCGCAGTAGGGCCGCGCGGCCGGCGCCGGCGAGCGCCACGATCATGCCGGGTCCCAGCTTTCCCGCGTATCCGCCGGCCGCACCAGCCACCCAGGGATGCGAAGCAAGCCGCCGCGCCGCGGCATCCATCGGCGCCTTGTTGATCCTTCGGCGCAGGCGCTGACGAAAGATCCACTCGCCGACGAAAAGGGCACCCATCACCGAGTAGGCCAGGATGCCGTTGTAGAACGTCCACCAGGACAGCGGGCCCCATGCGGCGAGCAGGGCGGAGGCCGTGCCGTTCAGCGCGAAGAAGGCCACCCACACCCAGGTGACGCGGCGCGTGTAACGCACCGCCACCGGCGGCAGGTCCGGCTCGCTCACCCGCGCGATGCGTTCGATGATCGGCGGGCCGAACTTCAGGCTGAGCCCGAAGGCCGCCAGCAGGAGACCGCAGATCAGGCTGGGATACCAGCGCAGCAGGTGTTCCCCTTCACCGAAGGCGAGGACCGCGCAGTAGACGAGGGTGATGCCCAGCATCCAGCGGCCGCCGGGCTGGCGGAGCAGGGCGGGCGCGCGAACGAGCCAGAGCGCGCCCAGGATCAGGCCGAAGACCGGGGTGGAGACGTGGTCCGTGCCGAAATACACGATGAAGGGGTAGAGCACCCCGATCACCACGAGGACGAGGTCGCTCAACTTGCGCACGAGGAGCTCCCCACGTAGAGCGCCAGGCTGCCCACGGTCTCGAAGTGGCGCCGTGCGTCTCGTGAGTCGGACGCGATGCGCAGGCCGTAGCGGTTCTGCAGGGCCAGCGCGAGTTCCAGCGCGTCGACCGAATCCAGGCCCAGCCCCTGGCCGAACAGCGGCTGGTCCACGGCGATGTCGTCCACCTCGAGGTGCTCGAGCGCCAGCGTGTCGATGATGAGGCGGGCGATGTCGCGTTCGAGGTCGTTCATGCCATGAGCTCCCTGGCGTAGAGGCGGTGCAGGTGTTCGTTGATGCGGCGTGAGGCTATCGGCGCGGGGACGCCATCGCTGAAGTCGGAGACGGCGATGTCTTCGCCCACGCGCAGGTCCATCTGCACCCGGCGGTACGGAATGCGATACCAGGGTTCGGCCTTGGTGAGCGTCGTGGGCCGTACCGTGATGAACACGGGCGTGATCGTGTGCGCCCCGCGCACGGCGATCGCGGCGGCGCCGCGGTGGAACACGGGTGGTTTGCCCGGCGTGGTGCGGGTGCCCTCGGGAAACACGATCAGGGTCTGCCCGCCGCGGAGCACGTCAGCCGCGCGGTCCAGCATTTCCGCACTGCCGTCGTTGCTGATGTATTCGGCGACGCGCACGGGACCGCGCATGCATGGGTTCTTCCACAGGCTGTGCTTCACGATGCAGTTCGCGTCGGGCACATGGCCGAGCAGGAACACCACGTCGATCAGCGACGGGTGGTTGGCGACGATCATCTGCCCCGGGCGGCCGAGTCTTTCGAGGCCTTCGAAGCGATAGTCGAGGACGCCGGTGCGATACATGAACTGCGAATGCAGCCAGAAGGCACGGCCCACCGTGCGCCGGGCGCGCCGCCGCCGCACCGCCGGCGGCCCCGGCCAATGCAGCACCGCCGGCAGGATGAGCACGCGCAGCAGCACGCCGCCAATACCGAACAGCGCGAAGCTCAGCGCCGTGCAGACGAAACGCCAGGCCCAGGCGTCGCGGCGGCGGGTCATGCTGTCGGCTGCCAGTTCCATCGTCGGGTCTTCCACGGGTGGTCCAGGGGTATGCCATCGTGCAGGGCGCGGACGAAGCGCAGGGCGTGCGGCAGTCCCGCTACCGGCGCGGCGCCATCATTCTGCGCCAGCGACAAGCGCCAGCACGGCCCGCTGCCGGCGAGGGTCAGCCGCAGCGCCAGCGTATACGAGAACGGCACGTCGTCGATCCAGCCCTCATAGGCCGGCGCCGGGAGTTCCTCGGCGATCACTGCGATCACCGCCGCCGCGCCTTCGCCCAGCAAGGCCGCCGCCTCGACGATGGCGTGCTCGAAGGTGTCGGCCTCGCCCGCGATGGCGACCGACTCCCCACGCTGCCCGCGCAGGATCGACCACTGGCCGGCGATGGCGTTATGCACGGAAAGACCGAAGCGGGTCGGCGACAGCGGCGCATCGCGGCCGATCTCGTCGAGCATGGCGAAGGTGCGGGTGGTCTCGCCGTGGCGCGAGGCGAACACGAACGGAAGCTGCTCGTCCTCGCCGCATAGCGGCCATGCGGCGTGCATCGCGATGCGCGCCAGCCGGCTCAGGCGGCGGCGTTGCATCGGCGGCACGAAGTCGCAGGCGGGCTGCTCGCCGTTGTCCACGATCGGGTGCGGCGCGGCGGACCACGCCGCCCACGCGTCGGCGTCCTCGACGCCGGGAGCCCAGGCACGCCATGCCTCGACGCACAGCTCGATCATGCGGCATCCCCGCCGAAGCGATGGATCATCAGCGCCGCGCAACTGCCGCCGAAACCGAAGCTGTTCGAGAGCACGCTGTCGACGGCCAACGCGAGTTCGCCGTCGATCAGCGGCGCGTCCGCGAAGGCGGGATCGCGGCGGGCAGGCACGGCGCCGCCCAGGAGCACGCCTTCCCTCATCATCGCGATCGAGGCGATGGCGTCGAGGGCGCCCGCCGCCGCGGGGGCGTGACCGATGAGGCCTTTGATGGAGGACATCGGCGGCACGTCGCAGCCGCGCTCGCCGAAGACGCGCCTCAAGGCCTCCCATTCGGCAAGATCGCCGGGGAGCGTCGCGCAGGCATGCGTGTTCACGTAGCCGGGCAGGCTGCCCGCCAGATCGATGGCCTGGTGCATCGCCTCGGCCATGCCCTCCGCCGCGGGGCTGATCATGCCGTCGGGATCGGAGGCCGCACCGTAGCCGGTTATCTCGGCGAGGATGGCGGCCCCGCGCGCCAGCGCATGATCGAACGATTCGAGCACCAGTACTCCGGCTCCGCCGCCAAGCAGGATGCCGTCGCGGTCCGCGGCATAGGGCGTGGAAACGCGTTCGCCCACGACGCTCGTCGTCGACAGCGCGTTCATCACGTCGAAGCACATGGCCGCCTTGTCGTGCAGTTCCTCGGCGCCGCCACACACCACGATCTCCTGGCGACCGAGCTGGATCATCTCCATCGCTTGCCCGATCGCGTGCGTCGCGCTGGTGCACGCCGAGCCGACGGTGAAACCGCGGCCGCCGAATCCGAAGGCCTGGGTCAGCGTGGCGGACACCGCACTGCCCATGCTGCGCGGCACGATGAAAGGGGAAAGACGCGAGATGCCGCGTGCATGGAACACGTCCAGGCCTGCTTCGTATTCGCTGAGCGCGGCGGCACCGCCCATCACGATGCCCACATCGCGCTCGCGGATGCGTGCGGCATCGAGCCCGGCTTCGGCCAGGGCCTCGGCAGTCGCGTGCCAGGCGTACTCGGCTGCCTGCGGAAGGTAGCGGCGCAGCTTGCGCGGCGGCGGTTCGAGCGCGGACGTATCGGCGGGCGCCGCCACCTGGCAACGCATGCCCAGCGCAGCGAAATCGTCCATGGCGCGGAAGCCCGGGCGGCCGGCACGCAGGCCGTCGAACAGGGCCTTGCGGCCTGCACCGAGACAGGAGACCGCGCCCATGCCGGTGACGGCCACCCGCCGCATCAGCCGTGTGCCTTGAAGATCAGCGAGGTGTTGATGCCGCCGAACGCGAAGTTGTTGCTCATCACGTAACCGGTGCGGATCTCACGGCCTTCGCCGACGAGGTAATCGAGCGCTGCACATTCGGGATCGGGCTGTTCGAGGTTGATCGTCGGTGCGAACCAGCCGCCGCGCATCATCTCGATCGCCCACCAGGCTTCGAGCGCGCCGCAGGCGCCGAGCGTGTGGCCCACGTAGCTCTTCATCGAGCTGATGGGGATGCCGCCGCCGAGGACATCCGCGGTGGCATGGCTTTCGGCGACGTCGCCACGGTCGGTGGCGGTGCCGTGGGCGCTGACGTAGCCGATCGCCGCGGGCGGCAGGTTCGCGTCGGCCAGGGCCATGCGCATCGCCGCGGCCATCGTCTCGCGCGTCGGCTGGGTGATGTGCTGCCCGTCGGAATTCGTGCCGAAGCCGACGATCTCCGCATAGATGCGCGCGCCGCGCGCGACCGCATGCTCGTATTCCTCGAGGATCAGCGTGGTCGCGCCTTCGCCGACCACGAGGCCGTCGCGCCCGGCATCGAACGGACGCGGCGTGAGTTCCGGTGTGTCGTTGCGCGTGCTGGTGGCGAACAAGGTGTCGAACACCGCCGCGCCCGGTCCGGACAGCTCCTCGGCACCGCCGCAGAGCATCAGCGTCTGCTTGCCTGTCTGGATGGCCTCGTAACCGTAACCAATGCCCTGGCTGCCCGACGTGCAGGCGCTGGAGGTGGTGATCACGCGGCCCTTCAGGCCGAAGAAGACGCCCACGTTCACGGCCGTGGTATGCGCCATCATCTGGATGTAGCTGGTGGCGGTCACGCCCTGCATGGAGCCGGTTTCGAGCATGTGGCCCACGGTACGCGCCGGCTCGATGCTGCCGCCGGACGAGCCGTAGGCCACGCCCATGCGCCCGTCCGCGATCCGGGCATCGCCGAGCAGCCCCGCATCGGCGAGGGCACGCTCGCTGGCCGCCACCGCGAGCTGTGCCACGCGGCCCATCGAGCGCACATGCTTGCGCGGCCAGTGCGCCGGCAGGACGAAATCGTCCACCGGCGCGCCAAGCCTGCCGTTGAGCTTGTCGAAATAATCCCATTCCCCCATGCGGCGAATGGCGTTGCGGAAAAGGCGCAGACGCGCCTCGATGCTTGCCCAGTCATGGCCCAGCGGGGTGATGCCGCCGATACCGGTGACGACGACGCGCTTCATCGTGCGTCCTCCCGGGGGATACGTTGTGTGTTCAGGCGACGCATCGGGACTTCCAGCGGTCGGACTTGCGGCGGATCAGGCGCGGTATGCGCGGCAACATGCCGAGTACGAGGCGCGTGTGCATGGCGGCGATCCGGACGTTGTCGCGCCACATGCGGAAGTGCGACAACCCGTCCTCCGGATAGATCACCCGGGTCGGCAGGTTGCGCACGGGCACGCCGCGCCAGTAGAGGCGCACGGCGATCTCCGTGTCGAAATCCATGCGTGCCGGCAACGGCTTGCGGGCGATCTCCGCACGCGTTTCGTCCAGCGGATAGAGACGGAAACCGCACATCGAATCGTCGATGTCGAACGACAGCGTCTCCAGCCAGACCAATGCGTGGGTCAGGTAACGGCCATAGAGGCGGGCGCGGGGTACGGAGTCGTCGTAGACGGGGCGTCCGCAGACCATGGCCTCCGGCGCGGCCCGGCCGGCTTCGAGGAAGCGCGGCACGTCGTTCGTGTCGTGCTGGCCGTCCGCGTCGATCTGCAGCACGTGGCTGTACCCGGCTTCGTGCGCGGCCAGGAAGCCGGCGCTGAGGGCGCGGCCCTTGCCGCCGTTCTGCGCCAGGCGGATCAGGCGCAGGTCGTCGCGCCCGGCCACCAGCCGGTCGAGCGCGTCGCGGGTTTCCGCGTTCGAACCATCGTCCACGAGGAACACGGGCAGGCCGTGCGCGGCCAGCGCGTTCGCCGTGCGCCCGGCGGTGCGGCCATGGTTGTAGACGGGTATGACGGCGCAGGGCGCGAAGGATCGCGCCGCGGCGTCGCGCGGTCCAGGCCTGTCCGCCATCGTTCCGCTCAGCGGGCGAGCAATGCCTGCACGGTGGCGACCACGTCGCCCACCGTACGCACGCTCTTGAAATCTTCGGGCTTGATCCGTGTCCCGGTCATGTCCTGGACCTGGATCGCGAGGTCGATCGCGTCGATGCTGTCCAGTTCCAGGTCGGTGAAGAGGTTGGCTTCGGGCGTGACCTTGACCGGGTCGATCTCGAAGGTCTCATGCAGGACCGACCGCAGACGAGCGAGGACGTCGTCGGAAGTGAAGGTTTCGGCTGGGATCGCGCTCATAGCTGGGT